>USGA01000001.1 GCA_900554085.1 uncultured Clostridia bacterium
TAAAACGGAGAGAAAAAATGATAAGGTACGCAAACAAAAGCGGTTATTCGGACGTGAACGGTTTTATGCTGGGCAAAAATTTTATAAGAGTGCAGTTCAACGACGGGCTGATACGCACCTACAACTACCGCACGGCGGGAGAGCAGAATGTGGAGAATATGAAAAGCCTCGCGCTGAAAGGCGAGGGGCTGGGGACTTACATTTTTCATCATACCGCCTACCGCTACGTAAAATAAACGCCGCGTATCACGCGGCGGTCGGTTCAGTCGACGGTTTTTATTATTTTTGCGGGCACGCCGCCCACCACCGTGCGCGGCGGTACGTCCTTGGTTACCACCGCTCCCGCGGCCACGACCGCGCCGTCGCCTACCGTCACACCCGCGAGAACGGTCGCGTGCGAGCCTATCCAAGCGCCTTTTCCTATTACTATGGGCGCCGCCTGCATACTCGCGCGTTTTTCGGGCGCAAGGTCGTGGTTGAGTGTGGCAAGCACCACCTGATGACCGATGAGCGCGTTGTCTCCCACGGTTATGCCGCCCTGGTCCTGGAAGCAGCAGCCCGAGTTGATAAACACGTTTTTGCCTACGCGTATGTTTTTGCCGCAGTCGGTATAAAATGGCGGAAACATTCTGAACGACGGGTCCACGTCGCTTTCCGTCAATTCCGAAAACAGCGCGACGATTTCTTCCGCGGTGCGGTATTGCCCGTTGATGAGCGAAGTTATGCGCCGCGCCTCGTCCGCATAGCGGTGGAAAGCCTCGTGCACTTCCGAGTTGCCTTCTATGTACGGTCTTGTCGCCATATAATTTCTGAATTCTTCCGTCGTCATAATAACTCCCGTTGCATTGTGCGTATGCAATTTTACACCCGATTGCGCAATCCGTAAACCCTTTTAGTTGCGGTGGCGGGGAGTGCGCAAGCCCGCGGGAAAAGAAAACAACCGCAACGTCACGTTGCGGTTGTTTTGGTGGAGACGAGGGGACTCGAACCCCTGACCTATGCGTTGCGAACGCATCGCTCTACCACCTGAGCCACGCCCCCACGGCTTCCGCATTATAGCACGACGGCGGGGAATGTACAAGCGTTTTTATGAATAATTCGCATTTGCGGTGCGAGCACGGGAACGGCGTGCGTTAAAGAAGTATTAAAAATTTGCGCGCGCACCCCTCATTTGTATTGCGCGCGGGCGAGCACGTGTGATATCATAACTATGACTACGCGCGTTGTGTGCGCAAGGGAGACGAATATGGCCGCAAAAGCAAGTGCAAAAGATAAGCCTGTCAAAGACCTGTCTTACCGCAATTCGCCCGACTACGTGCCCACCAAGGAAAAACTGGCCTACGGGTGCGGTGCGTTTATGGACGGCGGCGGCGTCGCGCTGATGTCCTGCGTGATGCTGAAATATATGACCAACAACGGCATTGCCGTTGCGGCGGCGTCCACGATAATGCTCGTCGCGAAATTCTGGGACGCCATAACCGACCCGGTTATGGGATTCATCTCGGACAACACCCGCGGCAAGTGGGGGCGCAGAAAACCGTATATGTTCTTCGGCGGTATCCTGCTTATCCTGGGTATATTCCTTCTGTTTATGCCCGTGCGCGACTGGGGAATGTCCATAGCGGGATTTACGGCGTACATCATAGTGATGTATTTGCTCTGGAACACTTTCTCCACGATAACGATGGTGCCGTACTGTTCGATGTCGAGCGACATATCTCCGTCGTTCAAGGAGCGCAACAACGCAAATACGGTAAAACTGGTGTTCAACGCCGCGGCAAGCGGTCTTGCGTACGTTCTGCCGTTGCTCTTCCTCGACGCCTGGTCAAAGCCCGACGGGTATCTTTTCCTTCCCAATCTTACTTCCACTGAATTCTGGCTTGCGATAGCGATAGTGTTCGGCGTTCTTTTCGGCGGCGGGCTTATTGTGTGCGGACTGTTTGTCAAAGAACGCATAAAAGCCACGGCCACCAAGGAAAAATTCGACGGCAAACAGTTCGTCAAGAACTATGCCGAGCCTTATAAGAACCGCTCTTACCGCTGGCACATCGTTATGTATGTGTCGGCGTTCATCTGCCTCGATATGATTTCCGCGCTCGCCGCCTACTATGCGACGGACGTGTGGCACGGGTATACGCTTTTCGGCAAGGATATGTCCTCGCTCTTCATAGTCGCGCCTCTTATGGTGGCGGCGGTGTGTATGTTCCCGCTCGCCCGCTGGGTTATGGACAAGAAGAGCAAGCAGTTTGCTTTCAGAATGGGACTTCCTTGCTATATTGTGGCGGGTATTCTGATGTGCGTTATGGACCCCACGTGGACGCCTCCCATTCTGGTGCCTATCGTGGCGTTCCTTATGGGACTCGGATTCGGCGGCGCGCAGATGATGCCGTGGATAATCTTCCCCGACACCGTCGATGTCGCGCAGATGGCGACGGGCGAACGCCCCACGGGTACCTACAGCGGAATGATGACTCTTGCCCGCAAGACAGCGGGCGCAATCGGCGTCGGTCTCATCGGCTGGATACTCGACCCCATAGGTTACAAGTCCAACGACACGGGCGACCCCGCGCAATACATCCCGCAGACGGAAGAAGTGCTGCTCGCGATTCGTCTGCTTATGGGGCTGGCGATAGTGGTGTTCATATCCGTTGCGCTGTGGGCTTCGTTCAACTATAAGATTACCAACAAGAAACTCGCCCGCGTGCGTTACTTCATCGAGGCGCGCAAGAACGGCACCGTGCTTTCCGAAGAGGAAGAAGCGGAGCGCACCGCGCTCGTTCACGAACTTTACGGCAAGACCGACCCCGGCGGCTATCCTCCCACGGTCGCGGCAGGCGACGGGGAAACCGTTGCCGAGGGCGACGTGCCCGAGGCGGCGTTCGGCGTGGAAGCGGAGAAGGAAGTCGAGGAATCCGACGGCGAAGTGTTCGTCGAAACGGCGGAGGAGACCGCCGAAACGGTTGAGACCGACGGCGCGGCGACGGAGACCGACGAAGGCTCGGACGGAGAAAAATGAAAGCGGAATTTTTGCGCGGCGAAGAATGTACGGCGATAAGAATGGCGGAGGGCAGGCCTTTCCGCATTCTGCAACTCACCGACATTCACATCGGAGGAGGGTGGCTGAGCCGTAAAAAGGACAGACTTGCCCTCGACGCCGTCGAAAAAGTCGTACGGGCGGCGCAGGCGGACTTCGTCGTGGTGACGGGAGATATGGTGTACCCGATGTTTATGTTTTCGGGAACGAGCAACAATCTCAAAGCCACCAGGATGTTCGCCGAGAAAATGGAAAGCCTCGGCGTACCGTGGACCTGCGTCTTCGGCAACCACGACGAGGAGCCCATTGCTTTTTACAAAAAAGAGAGATTAGCCGACTATTACGAGACGTTAAAGTACTGTTTCTTCAGAAAGGGCGACAAGAATCTCACGGGCGTCGGCAATCACTATTTCCGCCTGGAGAAGGCGGACGGCACGCTCAATATGCTGCTGATGATGATAGACAGCAACAATTACGTGGGCAAAGGATTTTTCAGCGGTTTCGACGTCATACACGACGACCAGTTAGACTGGTACGAGAAGACCGTGCTTGAAAACTCCGCAGACGGCAACGTGGTTCCGTCGCTGGCGTTCTTCCATATCCCGCCCGCCGAATTCAAGGAAGGCTGGGAGAAATGTTACCGCGGCGACCCCGCCGCAACTTATCGGCTCGGTTTCGTCGGCGAGAAGGACAATTATTTCGGGTACGCAAAGACCAAGAAAGGCAATTTTGTCGAGCGTATGGAGAAACTCGGCAGTTGCAAAGGGTTCTTTGTCGGGCACGACCACCTCAACACTCTCAGCATCGACTACAGAGGTATGCGTATGACGTACGGTATGAGCATCGACTACATCGCGTACGTCGGTTGGCTGGGACAGATTCCCACCGCAAAGTGCAGGACGCAGCGCGGCGGTACGGTGGTGGACATAAACGAAGACGGCTCGTTCGAGATATCGTTGCTGCCGCTTACGGACATAGAGGCCGCGGAAAAGGCCGAGTGATACGACAATAAAGGAAATGCCCCGCATTGCGGGTTGAATTTTATCGGAGGCAAACAATGAAAATCGGTTTTACTGAAACTGTACTGCGCGACGCCAACCAATCGCTTATAGCGACGCGTCTGCCGTACGAGAAATTTGCGGATATCCTGCCCGTTATGGACAAGGCGGGATATTACAGTGTGGAGTGCTGGGGCGGCGCCGTGTTCGACTGCTGTCTCCGCTATCTCGACGAGGACCCGTGGGAAAGACTCCGCAAACTGCGCAAGGCTATGCCCAACACCAAGTTGCAGATGTTGCTCCGCGGACAGAACCTGCTCGGCTACAAACATTATCCCGACGAAATCGTCAGGAAGTTCGTTGCGAAGTCGGTGGAAAACGGTATCGATATCATTCGCATATTCGACGCGCTCAACGACCTGCGCAACATCGAAGTCGCGACCGACGAAGCGCTGAAGCGCGGTGCGACGGTGTCCGGCGCAATCAGTTACACCCAGTCGCCCGTGCACACTCTCGAAGCCTTTGCGAAACTTGCGAAGGATATGGAGAGTATGGGCGTTTCCACCATATGCATCAAGGATATGGCAGGCGTTATGAGCCCGCAGGAAGCGTTTGACCTTGTGTCGGCAATCAAGAAGAGCGTCAAACTTCCCGTCGTCGTTCACACCCATTGCACCACGGGTCTGGCGTTTATGACCTGCCTCAAGTCCGTCGAAGCGGGTGCCGACGTCATCGACACCGCCACGTCCTGCTTCAGCGGCGGCAGTTCCCAGCCCGCGACCGAGACTCTCAATTACGCGCTCGGTCAACTCGGTTACGAGACCGGCCTCGACAGCGCGGTTCTCAAAGAGGTCAACGATTTCTTCAAACCCATTCGCGACGAATATCTCAAGAGCGGCAAACTCAATCCCAAAATGCTTGCCACCGACACCGACGCGCTCAACTACAAAGTTCCCGGCGGTATGCTTTCCAACCTCGTGGCGCAACTCACGGCGCAGAACGCTATGGACAAGTTCGAAGAAGTGCTCGTCGAGACTCCCAAGGTGCGCGCGGACCTCGGTTATCCGCCGCTCGTCACTCCTATGAGTCAGATGGTGGGCGTTCAGGCGACCGCCAACGTGCTTGCGGGTGAGCGCTACAAGAACATTTCCAAGGAAGTCAAGGCGTATTGCCGCGGCGAATACGGCAATCCTCCCGGAAAGATAGACCCCGAAGTGCTGAAGACCGTTCTCGGCGACGAGAAACCCATCAAGGGGCGCTACGCCGACACCCTCGAACCCGTCTTCGACAAGACCAAAGAGGAACTCAAGGGCGTTGCCAAGAGCGACGAGGACGTGCTGTCCTACATTATGTTCCCGCAAGTCACCGAAAAGTACTTTGCGGCACGCAAAGCCAAGGAAGAAAAAGTCGTGCGTTACACCATCGCACCGATGGACTGACGGAGGTGAGTTATGGGACTTAGCGGAGGAGAAATCAGCATTCTCGACGCGCTGATAATCTCGGTTATAGGTATGCTCATCGTTTTCGCCGTGCTCATCATTCTTATGGCGGTGGTTATGCTTATGGGGTTGATTGCGGACAAGTCGCCGGCACTCGCCGCAAAAATGCCCAAAATCCGCTTCAAAAAGAAGAAGCAGGCGGAGGAGGGCGGCGAGGCCGCTCCCGCCGAACTCGCGCCCGGCACTTGCGGAGAACTCGTTCTCGTCAAAACCGAAGAGCGCGACGCGGCAATGATTATGGCAATAGTCGCCGATACCCTCGGCACGCCGCTCAACGAACTCAGGTTCAAGAGCATAAAGAGAGTGGACGGCGAAGACGCCGCAACAGACAAAGCGGAGGATTGAAGTATGATTTACAAAGTTACGCTCAACGGCAAAATATACGAAGTCGAAGTTGAAAAAGGCGAGGCTATGATTCGCGCAGAATATGACGCGGCGGCACCCGTTGCTCCCGCTCCCGCGGCTCCTGCGGCACCCGTCGCAGCCGCTCCCGTCGCCGCTCCTGCGGCGGCACCCGCTCCCGTAGCGGCAGGAGAAGGCGTCGTGCAGTCTCCTATGCCCGGCAATATCAACGCAGTCAAGTTCTCTGCAGGGCAGAGCGTCAAGGCGGGCGACGTCATCATCATTCTCGAAGCGATGAAGATGGAAAACGAAATCGTTGCTCCCAAAGCGGGCACGCTCAAGGGCGTGTTCGTCACCAAGGGTGCGACGGTCAACACGGGCGACGCCCTGTTTGAGATTGCTTGAGAGGGCACTATGGACTGGGGCGAAACCTTTGAATTCTTGTGGAAGTCCACGGGCTTTGCCAACATCACGTGGGGCAACGTGGTGATGATAGTGCTTGCCTGTTTCTTCCTCTTTCTCGGTATCAAAAAGAAGTTCGAGCCGTTGCTCCTCGTCGGCATCGCTTTCGGTATGCTGATAAGCAACCTGCCCGTTGACAATATCACTTCCACTCCTCTTTACCACCCCGAATGGTGGACGGTGCAGGAAGTCGACTACGTCAACGTGTTGCAGCACGGCGGACTCATCGACATTCTCTACATCGGCGTCAAGACCAGCGTGTATCCCTGCCTCATCTTCCTCGGCGTGGGCGCGATGACGGACTTCGAGCCGCTGCTGTCCAACCCGAAATCGTTGCTGCTCGGTGCGGCGGCGCAGTTCGGCATCTACGTGGCGTTCTTCCTCGCGGTGTGCTTCGGATTCACCGGTCCCGAGGCGGCGTCCATAGGTATTGTCGGCGGCGCGGACGGCCCGACGGCAATCTGGCTTGCAAAGACGCTGGCTCCTCATCTGCTTGCCGCAATCGCAATCGCGGCTTACTCCTATATGGCGCTCATTCCCGTCATTCAGCCCCCGCTTATGCGTCTGATGACCACCAAGAAAGAGCGCGCCATAGTTATGAAGCCCACCCGCAAAGTCACCAAGGCGGAGAAGATACTGTTCCCGATAGTGGTTATCATCGCCACCTGTCTCTTCCTGCCCTCCGTCGCTCCCTTGCTCGGCTGCCTTATGCTCGGCAACCTGCTCAAGGAATCGGGCGTGACGGCAAGACTTTCCGACACGGCGCAGAACGCGATGATGAACATCGTCACCATACTGCTTTCCGTCTCTGTCGGTGCGACGGCGCACTTCAGCACCTTCCTCACCACCCAGACACTTATGATAGTTGCGCTCGGTCTGCTGGCGTTCGTGTTCGCCACCGTCGGCGGTCTCGGCATCGGCAAACTTATGTGCTGGCTCAGCAAGGGCAAAATCAATCCCCTTATCGGCTCGGCGGGCGTGTCTGCAGTGCCTATGGCGGCGCGAGTGTCCAACACCGTCGGTCTGAAGTACAAGCCGGGCAACTATCTGCTTATGCACGCAATGGGACCCAATGTCGCCGGCGTTATCGGTTCGGCAGTCGCTGCGGGCTTCCTGATGGCCGTGTTCAGTTGAGGCGGGAATGCGCGATTACAGCATTTATTACGCGAAAGAGCAAGGCAGGCGACTGCCTTGCTTTTGCTTTGACAGCGTAAGTTCCACAAACGACGTCGCCAAAACGCTGTTGCACCGCGGCAAATGCGGCGAAGACGCGTTTGCGGTGCTTGCGGCGGAGCAGTGTTCCGGCAGGGGAAGAATGGGGCGCACTTTCGTTTCTCCGCGCGGAAAAGGCATTTATATGACCCTGGTGCGCAAGGCGGGCAACGTCGCAGACGTAAGTCCCGCGGGCTGTTTCTCCGCGCTTGCGGTATGCGATTTGCTTGGGCAGGTTTTCGGTCTGGACTGCACCCTGAAGTGGCCCAACGACGTGCTGGCAGGCGGCAAAAAGATATGCGGAATACTGCCCGAAAGCGTGGTCGCGGCGAATGGTGAAAGATATGTGCTGATAGGCACGGGAATAAATGTCCTTACCGACGAAACAGACCTGGGGGATTTGCAGGAAATTGCAACATCTGTGCTTTTAGAGACCGAAAAAGGCAGCATTAACCTTTCGTTTTGCGGAAATACCGCAAAAGCCATCAGAAGACTCGGCGGGGTGTTGGCGCTCGGAACGGACGAAATAGTGCGGCGTTTTCTTGCGGGCGACGAAGACCTTGCGGGCGAGTATTCGGAGAGGCTGTCCACGATAGGAAAGGAAGTCGGGTTCTCGGGAGAAGACGGAGCCGCGCTGACGGGAAAAGCCGTCGGCGTTACGTCCGACGCCGCATTGCAGGTGTATGTGAACGGTGTTATGCATACGGTCCGTTGGGGAGAGGTCACCTCGCAACCCGAAGTCCGCAGGAATTAAATCGACACGTGTCGGGCAAATTGGCACTTGTTTTTGATTCTGCGGAAGGATATAATTGGCTTGTCGATATGCGCGCGTAAAACGCGCGGGACGGGTGGGTGCGTTTGCGCCCGAAGAGAGTATAAGGAGGAATTATGAAAAGAGTTTTCGCACTGATATTGTGCCTTGCTTTGATAATCGGCTGCGTCGCGGCTTTCGTTGCCTGCAGTCCCGATGACCCCGAAGAAAGCACTCCCGACCGTTTCTACTGGGGAGAGGGCAAGGAAGTGGCGACTTCCGACAAAACTCAGATTGTCTATCTCGGCGATTCCATTGCCGAGGGCGTCCTGGGACCGTCTCCGCTTCCCCTGCGTCACGAATATGCATACGCCAACATAATAGGCAAACGCAACGATTACGATTACATCAATCATTCCGTATCGGGGCATCTCACGAACAATATGCTGGAACTCATCAGCAACGAAGTGGGTTATGACGGCGCGCGTATGCTCGTGTCCAACATTGCCACCGCCGACATCGTGCACATCTCCATAATCGGCAACGACGTCCTGCAGGACAGGAAAGACGTGTTGCTCGACAACGACAAATATCCTCTCAAGGACTCCGACGGCAAACTCATCGATTACATGACCATGCATCAGGTGGTCTGCGAGGCCATGGTGGACGGCGAGTACGGCACTCTCGAGAGGGCGCTCTACGGAGAGGACGGCAACAGCGGCTCCTACGGCAACATAGTGAAAATCGTGGAGCGGCTCATCGAACTCAATCCCGACGCGGTCATCATTTTCCAGAAGGTCTACAATCCCATTTTCAGCGTGGATACTCCGCTTGTGAAGTCGTGGACGCGCAATGCCATTCAAAGCCACGGCATGGAAATCACGCTCGAGTCTCTGCACGCCCTCGGCGACAACCTCATCGGCAAGATGAACGCGGTGCTGCAGAAAGTCATTGACAAGTTCAACGACGCAAAGACCGCCGCCGACAAGTGGACGCTTACTTCCGTTGACGCGCTTGCGGCGTTCAATGCGATTTACGAAGCGGACGGTGCTGAGCGCGCGTGGAACCTCATCTATCCCGACGGTATTCACCCCTCAAACGAGGGACACGCGGTGCTTGCGGACCTCACTCAGCAGAAACTCGAAGAACTGGGGCTTGCCAACAAGGACAACGCGCTTGCCGCTTACAAGCAAATGCGAATTGATTTCATCAACAACAATTTCGCGGGCAAGATAAGCAATGCGGAGCAGGTCAAGGCGAACATCAACGCGGCGACTTCCTGCGCGGATGTCACCAAGATATTCTTTGCGGCGACCAAAGGAATTATCCCCGATTACGACATCGACCACTCCGCGCCCTCTTCGCCCAAGGAAGTCATCGAAACGCATTTCCGTATCGACCCCGCCAACACCAGCGTGTGGGGCATAACCGGCACGACGATAAACCTCATCCTCGACCTTGAAAAGAGCGGCGTGTTCCTGCGCAGCGACGGCACGATGTCGCTCCGTCTCATACTCAGCGACGAAGCCACGGGGATGATCAACGGTCTGCTCGGGTCCTTCCTCGGCGGTAGCGTGGATTTGAGTTCTTTCCAGAACACGTATCTTACACCCATTGCGCCCGGTGCGTCCCTGCAGGATATAGAGGGACTGCTGGACATCGCATACGATTGTCTCGGGCTCAAACTCATCGGCTTTGATATGAATCACCCCGGGATTGCCGCATTGGTCAACGGACTCAAAGAGGGCAAACTTCCCGCAGAACTCAACATCCCCGAGGGCTTCGGCGTCGAACTCAACTACAACTACACGATGAAAAAGGTGCAGGACGCAAACGGAACGGTGTACGACGCGGTGTACCTTACTCCGTACGACAGCGACACTCAGCCCTTCATCGTTATGACTATGGCAGCCAAAACCTTCGAGTACAAGGCGGATTACGAGTTCAACCTCATCGAGGACCAGAGGATTCCTCTCGACAGCCCCATTCAGGCGCAGACGCTGACTTTTATGGTAGACTTCATCAAACTCAAGTTCACCGCGATTGAGTATGTGGACGGTCTGTTCGGGCTTGACTGATAAATCACGGTGAAATAAGAACAAAACGCGGAGACCAATCTCCGCGTTTTGTTCTGTGGGTTTCCCGTCGGGCTCGGCAAGTTTATTTCTCCGCGTTACCGGTGAATGTCTTTCCGTGAGGATATAATTGTTCCTGCCTCTGCGTAAGTCAAAGGTTGCCTCATAACCACGGTATGGGCGCGTTGCGTCGGAAAGGACATTAACTGCCGAACGCAGTGCTTTTTCGGTCGGGACCTCGGAGTGCTGAACGGAAGACGGAGGGGAGGGCGCGGGGGAAACGGTTCTTGACCTTATAAAGGAAACGACACCCCCGTCGGGGTGCCGTCCTTGCGAACGAAGAAAGGGAGAGCGTAAAACTTCGTCCGCGGAATAAGGGGTTATGGGTAATTAAGCGTTTTCGTTTGCGTTCTGTTCACCGAAGATGAGGGTGTAGAGTTCGTTCCAGTCGGTGTTGCCCGCGACCTCGTATCCGAGGGTGATATCGCTCTCTTCGCTGGCGATGTAGTAGACTTTGACCTGCGCCTGGAGTTTGATGCCGGCGATATTCTTGCTGACTTTGACGTTGACGCATTTTCTGCCTTGCTCGTCGACGGTTCTCTTGTAACGGACCTCGGTGCCGAACAGGGAGTCGATGTTTTCGATGCCGGTGGTGTTGCTCTTGACGACCAGTTCTTCGCCGTCCTCGTCGGTTTCAAACTCAACGGAGAAAGCATAGACTTTCACTCCGAGCACCCAGAATTCGTAGTTGAGTTCTTCCTCGATTTCGTTGCCCTCGGTGCTGAATTCCTGGGAGAATCTGATTTGGTTGCCGAAACTGTCGGAGGCGACCATAGAGAATTCCTGACCGTTTTCGTCGCCCTCGGATTCGATTTCCATTTCGCCGCTGACGGTAAATTCTTCTTCGCCGTTGACGAGGATACCTTGCAGGGTGTACTCCTCTTCGGTCTCGATGTCGAGAGTGTCGTCGTCGGTTTCGGTCTCGGAAGCGACGAGTTTGGTGTTGTAGTAGAGGGTGTAGGTGTCTTTTTCACCGGTCAGCGCGCTGTTGGCGGTGATGACCATCTTGTGGGTGAAATCGGTCCTGTCGGAGACTTCCTCTTTGATTTGCACGGAAGAGCGGTCGATGAACTCTTCGATTGCCTTGATTTGCTGGGCTATTTCCTGCAGCATTTCGCTGGATTCGGCTGTTATTTCACCGCGGTGGGTAAAACCGAAACTGTTGCCGTTCTGTGCGGCGGCGGAAGCCGTTGCGCTCTGCTGAGCATTCATCATAGCCGCCGCGGAAGCCGCGGAATAGCCGATGGTATAAGCATTGCTGCCGACCTTCGCCGTGTCGTCGTTTTTGTTATCGGGGTCGCAGGCGACGAGGGCGACAACCATCGCGCTTATCGCAAGCACCGCAACGAGAGAAAGCAATATTTTCTTCTTCATTTTGAAAATCCTCCGTTCTGGTTTTCGTATATAAAACAATCGACGACGCGATTTTGCCAACATTTTCCGAAAATAATTTTTTCTGTCCGTGCAATCGCAAGCATACAGTCGGGGAAAAGCCTGAAATATTTTTATTGAACGTTGGCGTGTGCACGCAATAACAGAATGACGCGCACGCGCGCGCCCGACAGGGTAGGGTGCGTGAAGTGAGTCCGAAAGGTTGCGGGAAAAGCGCGCCGGCGGCAGACGGAGCGTCGGTCGGAACTCGGCGAAGCCGTCACCTCTTCGCAAACGTTGCATATCGAAGGGAAAGGGCGGCGCGTTGCGCCGCCCTTTCCTTTTGGGGGGAGAGAATTATATCGACACCGTTATGCGCGGATTGTTGTCGTCGTACCAGTGTTGTCCGAGCCGAAAATTTTTGCGCCGAGCGTATCCCAGTTGGCGGGATTGACGAAGGCAAAGGTATATTCGGTCTCGCCGTCTGCCGATTGGCCTACCGAAACCATAACGGTGGCGGAGGTGCGGGGATAGGCGGCGGTGTCGGTGACTTCGATTACGATACGGGTGCCCGTGCTCACGGTTTCCGCCTCGTATTCGACGGCGATTCCCGTCCAGTTGTCGGTGCCGCCGCGGGAGATAAACTCCACTTCCAGTTCGTCTTTGCCGTTTTCTTTTTCGAACTCGACGGAGAACTCCTCGTCGGCTTTGCCTACGGGCTTGCCCGCTGCGTCATAGACTGCGTCGGAGAAATATTCGTATTCGAATTCTTCTTCCTGTTCGCCCGTTTCGGTCTCGGTGCCGTATTCGAGGACTATGCACGAAGTGCCGTTTTTGGCGATGAGTTCGATTTCGTGTTCGGTTTCGTCCGCGGAGACCTCGTTTTCCACTTCGCCCGTGACGGTGTAGGTCACTCCGCCGTAGGTCATCACGCCGTCGAGACGGAACTTTTCTTCGTTGTCGATATCCCAGTCATCGCGGTCGTCGTCAAAGTCGCGGTCATAGTCGGGAAGAGCGGAAATGTTGTAGTGGAGCACGAAAGTGTTTTCTTCGCCGTCAAGACCTTTTGTCGTCACCGACAGGAAATGCGCATAGCCTTCTTCGGTGGACGCGCCTTCGGTAACGGTTATTCCCGTGCGGTCTATGAATGAGCCTATCACGGCGAGTTGCTTCTCGAATTCCGCTTTGAAATTGTCCGCATAGAGGGTTTCGGTTGCGGGTTGTACGGCAGACGACGAAGCGCCTCCGCCCAGCACCGCCAACGCGGAAACAGAAGTCGCGGCAGAGTAGCCTATAAGGGAACTGTTGGACGCCGTCACCACGGTGTCGGCGGTCCCGTCGCCGTTTCCGCCGTTGCCGTCGGGGAAGTAGTTTTCACCCGAGGGCGGGTCGTTGCCGCAGGCGGCGAGGACTACCGCACCTGCGGTGAGCACGGCGACAAGCATAAGAACGATGAGAACTTTTTTCACGGTCATACCTCCTTGTTTGCAGTCGTGTTGCGGTTTGTTGCGCGGACGTTATCCGCGGAGTTCCTCCATAATCTCCGCCTTCCATTCGCTCATTTCGCGGGCCACGGATTCGGCGAAGTTGTGCATATCCTCTTCGTAGAGTTCTATTATGTCGTCGAAGAGGTCCTCGAGACCTTCGAAGAATTCCCCGAACCAGTCGCCGTTTATGAAAGAATCCACTATTTCGTGATAAAGGGACAAAACGGTCGAGGTAAGGTCGATGTAATCGTTGCGTATGGTTTCCAGCAGGACGTGCAATTCGGGAAGACCGAATTCGTCTTCGTCCATATCGTCAAGCGCGTCGAGAACGTCTCTCAGGCTGTCGACAAACGAGTCGAACGATTGGCGTTCGGCGGCGAGTTTGTCGGCGTCGGCTTTGACTGAAGAATCCTCGTATTTTGCAGAAAGCGCGTTTTCAACGTTCAGAATGACACTTTCATCGTACTGTTTGAGAATTTTATTGAGTTGGTCCGCAGTGTATGAGGAGAGCGCCGCAAGCGATTTTCCCGTGACTTCGCTGACCTCGGCGACGAGAACGCTTTTGCCGGGAGAGCAGTAGTCTTTTACACGATAGGTATAGCGCGTGCCGTCGGTCGCGGAAGATGAGAGAGAGTTGCCGCAGTACACGCCAGTGTTCCAGCCGTTGGCGGAGAACATAGAAAGCAGTCCGCCCACAATAGAGGAACTCACTTCGGCTTCCCGCGCCGCACTGTCGTTTACGGCGAGCAGGTTGAGAGTGCGCGTCTCCGTTTTGTCGATGAATCCCAGGGCTTCGCTTTCGGCTACTATGGCCCGCGCGGCGTCTTCCACGGGCATACCGACGAGGTTCATTCCGTACAGCACTATTGCGGCGTCGGCGTTAAGTGCGGACACTTCCGCGACCGTGTTGTCGGCGGCGACGCTGAGTGCGAACGACGGATTTATGTCCAGGCTGACGTAAGTGAATTCGGAGGCGGTTACGGCTGTCGTCGCGAACACGAAATAGAACGAAAGCCCGATTACGATTGCCGCGAATACGACGAGCAGCACCGTAGCCACGCGGCGAGTGCCGGCGGAACGGGAACTTGCCGACGTGTGGGCGCGGGACGCACATTCGGCGGCGGGAGAAAGGACGGGTTCGCGGACTTCGTCGAACACGCGTTCGTCGTCGAATACGCGAGAACGCACGGACTGCTTGAAGTTGTCGTCGGGCAACACGGCGTTCGCCTGTTTCTTCAGAATCTTTTCAATCCGTTTCATCAGCCTAACCTCCTTTCAGATATTGTTCCAGTTTCTCGAGCGACGTTTTGTATCGGTGCGTCACGGTGGACACGGGCATTTCCTTTATTTTTGCCACTTCGCGGCGCTTGAAGCCCGCAACCGCACACATAATCACTATCTCGAAGTCGTCGGGCGGGAGCAGTTTTTCCGCCGCCGCTATCAGTCCCGTAGATTCGTCGTCGGTCGGGTCTGTCGCGCCGAACAACTTTTCGTTCTCGGCGAAGTCGGTCGCCACTTCGCGGGATTTTTTCTTCACGCTGTTGAGCGCAAGCCTCTTGGCTATTGTCGTCAGCCACGCGAGGAAGTTGTTGCTTTCGTAGGAATCTATGCGGGAGAGTGCGGTCACGTAGGTATCCTGCACTATGTCCTCCGTCGCCTCTTTTTGTCCGACGATTGCGTGGACGACGAAATATACGACCTTGTATGTGCCGTCGTATATGACATCAAATTGTCCCCGTTCGCCCCCCTTCAGGCGCGCGACGGCTCTCTCCAGCGCATCTTTCGTCATTCCGCTCTCCGTATATATAACAATCGAAAAACGGATTTTACCAATGAAAAGTCCGTTTTTTTTGAATATTTTACAGGTTTTCGCTCACATCGTCAAACGCGCAACCTGCGACGAAAAGAAAAAGTGCCGTCGTACGGCACTCGTGAAAGGGAAAACAAACGTTAGGCGGTCAGTTTTCCGTGCGGGGATACTCGAATCGGGGAGTACTGGTCAGTGATTCCAGGTAGCGCGCCGTGTAGAATTTCGCCATAGCGAGATTCTGCTCCAGATAATTCCCGCATTCGGCCGCTTTGGCCCCCGGAATTTCGCCCTCGAAGGACAGAATAAAAGAACACATATCCTTGATTAGAGGCGCGACTTCCGCGGGAGTGAGCCTGCCGAACATCAGAAGATAACAGCCTGTGCGGCATCCCATCGGCCCGAAATATACGATTTCGTCCTTGCGGGGGCAGTTGCGCAGATACGTTGCCCCGAGGTGTTCTATCGTGTGCAGAGCCGCCATATCCATAACGGGCTCGCGGTTGGGCGCCGTGAAGCGGAGGTCGAAAGTGGTGACGGCAACTCCGTCGCGTTCGTCGACGCGGGACAGATACAATCCGCTCAGCAATTCTGTGTGGTTTATGGTGAAACTTGCTATCTTTTCCATAATCTCCGTGTCGGTGCGCGTACGCGCTTTTACATTATATCCACCTGAAGTTCTCTTTGCCCGCGCCCAGTTCGAAATGATATTTTGCGATTCCCAGGTCCACTTTGGTGAAGAACCCGGTGCCCGCTTTGGCTTCCACGGTATCGCCGCGTTGTATGAAAAAGAATTTTTGCTGGTTGAGAGCGGTGGGGGCGTTGAGTGCCGCGTCCACTCCTTTCACGAACCAGTCCGCCGCTTCGCCTTCTGCCGCGCTGACCTGACCGACCGTCTTCGTCCTGCGGGGCAGACCTTGAGTCTTGCCGTAGCCTACGGCAATCACCAGCACGAGTTTCTCGCCCTTGTCGACGGTGTATGCTCCCTGAATCCTGGAGTAGGTGAGCCCTACCCAACAGGAATTCAGCCCGAGAGTCTGTGCGAGAAGCACCAGTTTTTCGCCGTAGTAACCGCACCGCTCGCTGAGGTCGGGGGATTTCTTTCCTATGAGTGCGATATAGTTCGACACTCCCGAGAATTTGCCGTAGTGCGCCATAAAACCGTCGAAAGCCCTGGGCTCGTCAGTGACCAACTGAATATGCAGTTCGCCCTGGCGGTTACACTCATCAACCGCTTGTCGGAGGGTGTTGACGACGTCTTCGGGAATGGGTTTGTCGAGGTATTCTCTCACGCAGTGCCTGACGAGCATTGCCTCCTTAAGCGTCATATTGCGGTCTCCTTTCCGATAACTCCGAGGTGCGGATATATCCGATTTCTCGGGTTTACAGTCCGTTTTTTTCATTATAACCCGTGTCGGGTGTAAAAACAAGGGAGAGCGGTTCATTTTGTCCGTTCGGCTCTCCAAGACGAATAACGGGGATTTTCCATACTGCGTGTCGGTGACTTGTGCAATCATTGCCATTTGCATCGGCGGTTTCGGCCGATTGCCAATATTGAAACATTGTGAAAAGTCTGTTATAATTAAACAAACCCGCTTGCGCAGGTTTGTAACACACAGCGTGTGATGCCGAAAAATCGGTGGTTTGAAAAAAGCTTATTTGAACTAATGGTGTAATCCCAAACGGTAGCCAACGTTTGAGTACGTTTATTATAAAACACGCAAAGGGGAATGTCAAGATATGCAAAAGTACTACATCGGATTAGACATCGGAACGGACTCTGTCGGTTGGGCTGTAACAGACGGTGACTATAATCTTTTGAAAGCGCGCGGACACGATATGTGGGGCAGTTACCTGTTTGATGAGGCCGATTCCGCCGAAGCGCGCAGGCAATACAGAACGGCTCGCCGCAGGCAAGCAAGAGCGAGACATCGAATAGTGTTATTACAAAGTCTTTTTGCCGAGGAAATGAGCAAAGTCGACGAGCACTTCTTTTTGCGATTGAACAACAGTCCCTTGTTTATGGAAGACAAGGATGCAAAATTGCGCTCTGCAAATGTATTGTTTGACGATAAAACATACAAAGACAAACATTATTTTGCTCAATATCCGACCGTCTACCACTTGCGCGGAGAACTTGTGAAAAATGCGCCGGACGATTTGCGCAAACTGTACATTGCCATTCATCACATAATCAAGAACAGAGGACATTTCCTGTTCGAGGCGCAGACTTTCAATATCAACGACGAAGAAACGGTACGCGAAATTTTTTATCGTATCAATGCGTTTTTGGCCGAAAGGGGTATGGCGGAGCTGGAGCTTTTCGCGCTGGACGACGCTCTGGGGGTTATGCGCGATAAAACGCTCAACAAACGCGACAAATGCAAAAAACTTAACGAAATTTTTGTTGTAGGGAAGAACAAACAGCAACAGGCAATGGTAAAGGCGTTTGCAGGTGCAAGCGTAAAATTGAAAGAACTGTACGACAGAGAAGAAGGACTTGACGATATAAAGGCGTTTTCTTTTGATAAGGCAACATTCGAAGAAAGCGATTTGCCTGCGATAGAAACGGCACTCGGAGAAGACGATGCCGTATTGGTACATTATCTGAAAGCGGCGTATGACTGGTCTGTTTTGTGCGGAATAATGAATAACCGCGAGTACATTTCTCTGGCAAAGGTCGATATATACGAAAAACACAAGTCGGACCTGGCTCGGTTGAAAAAATATGTTCGCGAAAACTGCGGGAAAGATAAGTACAGGCTGGTCTTCCGACACATCGATAAGGTCAACAATTATGCAGCCTATATCGGAATGGACAAGCAAAAGGGCTATTCCAAATGCAGTAAGGAAGAGTTTTACGCATTCCTGAAAAAAGAAATCAAAATATTTGATGAAGATATTCTCCGAGACGTAGACAACGGGGATTTTTTGCCCAAACAGGTTTCCAACGCAAACGGAGTTATACCTTATCAACTCAATCTGCAGGAACTCGATGCCATACTTGAAAATGCAAAAAAGAGTTTCCCGTTCCTTGTGAAAGAAGAAAACGGAACAAGCGTTGCGGACAAAATAAGAATGTTAATGACATTCCGCATACTTTATTATGTCGGACCGCTCAACAATGACGGCAGTCATATTGCTTGGGCAGTGCGCAAAGAAGGTGCGGAGCGGGTAAGCGTTACTCCGTGGAATTTTGACGAAGTAATCGACAAAGACGCGTCGGAACAGGAATTCATACGCAGAATGACCAACAAATGCACATATCTTGTCGGCGAAGATGTACTGCCCGCGTGTTCTCTGTTGTACAGCGAATTTACATTTCTCAACGAACTCAACAATTTGAGAATAAACGGCGAAAAGGATGCCGAAGCAAAGGCGCTGATTTACGAGTACGCCAAAACGCACAAAAGAATAACGCTGAAGAACATAGTTTCCTTGCTTGTAAGGCACGGCAAATTACCCGTCGGGAGCAAGGCGGAAGAAGTGTTAAGCGGCACGGACGGCGATTTCAAAACATCGCTTGCGCCGTGGGTGGATTTGCAATTTTTGGGCGACAGACTATATACTCATCGTGAAATGTGCGAAGAAATTATCCTTTGGATAACGCTCATTTCCGACAAAAACAGGCTGGAAAAACGTATACGCGGCAAGTACGGAAAAATACTTGACGAAACGGAAATCAAACGGTTGAAAAATCTCAATTACACTCAATGGGGGCGGCTTTCGGAAAAACTGCTCAACGGTATTACCAGCCCCAAATGTGCGGACGAGAACGGCGAACTGTTGACGGTCATTGACGCTATGCGCGCGACGGGCGAGAACTTTATGCAGTTGATGTCCGGCAAATACGGTTTCCAAAAGGCAGTGGACGACTATAACGCAGAGAATACCCCCGGCGGGAAAGTTACGTATTCCACGGTGAAAGAACTGTACTGTTCACCGTCCGTAAAGCGCGCAATCTGGCGCAGCATCGAACTTGTGCGCGAGATTATGAGCATATACAAATGCGCACCGCACAAAATTTTCGTGGAAACCACGCGAGAGAAAAACGACGATTCCCGAAAAGGCAAAAGAACGGTTTCGCGCAAACAGCAGTTGCTTGATTTGTACAAGAACATAAAAGACGAAGAGCGGAATTGGATTGGCGAAATAGAATCCACACCCGATACGAAGTTCAACAGCGACAAACTGGTGATGTATTATCAGCAGTTGGGCAGAAGTATGTATTCGGGCAAGCCGATTTCGTTGAGAGATGTGTTCAACACCAATGTATGTGACATAGAGCACATCTATCCGCGCTCCAAAATCAAGGACGACAGCCTGGACAACAGAGTGTTGGTGTTGAGGACCGAAAATACTGAAAAGAGCGACAATTATCCAATAAGTGCGGAAATTCGTACGAAGATGACGCCTTTTTGGACGGAGTTAAAAGCGCAAGGTCTTATCGGCGACAAAAAATATGCAAGACTCGTGCGCAACACACCATTGACGCAAGAAGAACTTACGGACTTTATCAATCGACAGCTCGTATCGACTCGTCAAAGCACAAAAGCGGTAATAGAACTTTTGAAAAAGATGTTGCCCGACACGGAAATAGTATATGCAAAAGCGGGCAATGCAAACGATTTCAAGGAAAAGAACGACATTGTCAAAGTCCGCGAACTCAACGACCTGCACCACGCAAAGGACGCCTATATCAATATAGTCGTCGGCAATGTATATAACACGAAGTTCAATCACAATGCCGCAGTGTATTTCAAACAAAACGGACTCGATTCGTACAACCTTAGAAATTTGTTTGCCTACGATATAAAAGGCGCGTGGAAAGTGTCCGACAAACCCAGAATTTTGCAAACGGTGTCGAAAAACACTTGCAGAATTGTCCGTATGACCGAGCGCGGCAAAGGGAAATTGTTCGATGCCACTATAAAAACCGCAGGCACAAACGACAAACTTATTCCTTTGAAGGCAAGCGGGGCAATTTCCGACACGGCAAAATACGGCGGTTACGATTCTGCCGCCACGGCATATTTTATGCTTGTCAATAGCAAAGACAAAAAGGGACAGCCGCAGTTATCGTTGGAAGCATATCCGCTGA
Organism: uncultured Clostridia bacterium; assembly: GCA_900554085.1. Taxonomy (GTDB): domain Bacteria; phylum Bacillota; class Clostridia; order Christensenellales; family CAG-917; genus Limadaptatus. Next base: position 20,200 of record USGA01000001.1, read on the forward strand.
TGTGGGAAAAGCGTTTTCCGAATAGTCTCGAAGCAAAGATACAGTTCTGTAATGAAAGCGCAGGGCTTGTCGAGCCGGAAATCCTGATTGAAGAAATAAAACTCAATACACTTATATGTATCGACGGCTCCTATGCCTATCTGCGCGGCAAAACGGGCAACCAAATCGTTCTTTGCAATGCGAATCAGCTTTATCTGGATGACGTGAACATCCGCAGGTTGAAAACCGTTTCCAAATATATGGCAGAACGCAAGAAACTGAATAAACCCGACTTGCTTGCGGGAAGGGATGTTTCTGCCGAAAGCAATCTGATTTTATATGATGCATTGCTTGAAAAACTGAATTCACCCATTTATTCGGGGCTTGCTCTCCAGAAACAACATCCGTTCTTGACTGAAAAGAGAGAGGCATTTGCGGCGCTTTCTGTCGAACAGCAGTGCAGGGTGTTGTTTGAAGTATTGCATCTTATGCAATGCAACAGCATACCGTCAGACTTTTCTCTGTTAGAGGGCGTATCAAACGCAGGAAAAAACTTAACAAATAAATTTGTTAAAGATAAAAAAATCAAGATAATTTTGCAATCGCCGACAGGCTATTATCGCAAAATAATCGATTTTGAGCAGTTCCGATGAGCTGGCGTGTTGTAGTGGTCTCGCGCCGATGCAAGCTGGAATACAAATTGGGATATCTGGTATGCAGAGGTGAAGAGACGAAAAAGGTGCACATATCCGAGATATCGTCGTTGATTATTGAGTCAACGGCGGTATCTTTGACTGCATCGTTGCTATGCGAACTTGTCAAACGAAAAATCAATGTAGTTTTCTGCGACGAGAAACATAATCCGCAATCACAGCTAATCGCATTATACGGGAGACACGACGCAAGCGGAGTGCTGCAAACTCAACTTGCTTGGCGAGAAGAAACAAAACGAGATGTCTGGACGGAAATAGTACGACTCAAAATATTGCATCAATACAAGTTTTTACAAGATTTAGGGCTCCCGCAGGCTGATTTGCTGAAACAGTACACGGAAGAAATAAGTGCAGGAGATACTACCAATCGTGAAGGACATTCGGCAAAAGTATATTTTAACGCCCTTTTCGGAATGTCTTTCAAACGGTGCGACAAAACGTTTGTAAACAGTGCATTGAATTACGGTTATGCAGTTATGCTGTCGGCATTCAACAGAGAACTCACTGCGTGCGGATACAATACGCAGCTTGGATTAAATCACAGGAACGAGTTCAACCATTTTAATTTGTCTTGTGATTTTATAGAACCTTTCAGAGTCATTGTCGACAGATATGTGTTTGCGTGCGGGGAGGAAATGACGCCCGACTATAAGCACGAATTGTGCAACATTCTCAACTTGACGGTCAAATGCAACGGAGAAAATTGCAGTGTGTCAAATGCAATATCGGCATACTGCAGGAGCGTGTTGTCCGCCTTGCAGACGGGAGATGTTTCACAAATAAGGTGCTATGAGTTATAGATATATGAGAGTAATTGTGTTCTTCGACTTGCCGGTTGAAACGACGGCACAGATGAGAGAATATCGGGATTTCAGACGGTTTTTAATAAAAAGTGGTTTCGTTATGATGCAGGAATCCGTTTACAGCAAAATAGTTTTGAACGCCACTACTGCATCTTCGGTTATGGAAAGCGTCCGTAAACATAAGACTTCAGGGGGCCTCATACAGATGTTGACCGTTACGGAAAAACAATTTGAAAAGATAGAAATAATCGTGGGCGAAAGTCAAAAGACCGTTATCGATTCTGATGAAAAATTGGTAGTATTATGAAACTTTCACACTATGATTTTGAAACAGAATTTACGCTTTCATCGGACAAAGTCAATGTGTTGGTGATTGAAGACGAGGAGAAGTTTTACAGTTATTGCTCCGAATTGAAATCCCAAATCAGTTTGGGAGAAGGCGGATTTTGTCTATTTGAAGACGAAAAATCATTGTCCTTTGCAAAATGCGCATACGTTATAGATAACTATTTTGATGGGCATCTTAACGACAAAAAGACCGTCGGGAAATTGCATCAGACGCTCCAAGAAGAAATTGAAACGAATTTTCCCGATGATTGTTTTGCGCTGAAACAATCTTTTCAAATTGTATTTGATAAATTGGATGTCATCGCGGATTGTCCAATCGAGTATAACGATGACGAGTTGATAGGCAAATTGTTAAAATGTTTTGATGTCAAATTGACGGAGAATAGTGATTTGCTTGAATTCTTGCTTGCAAGAATAAAAACCCAGGTAACATTTTTTAATGTAAAATGCGTGTTTTTTATCAATCTGAAGACGATTTTGAGTTCTAAACAGTTGTCCGAACTATATCACGAATTGCAATTGGAAGAAGTCAGCGCATTTCTATTGGAAAATACACTCAAAGAGAAATTGAATGGAGAATATGTAGTAGTGCTTGATAGGGATTTGTGTGAATTTGTTGTATAACACAAAAAATGCGCTATAATTATTTTGGATACATCGTAAATACCGTTGACGGATTGCTGCTAATGGTGGGCAAAAATTCTCAAATTTGAGGTTTGAGTATGGTGTAATCCTAAACGGTAGTCAAGCCGAAATCGATAACGTTTTCGTAATCCTTGTGTTTGAGTATGGTGTAATCCTAAACGGTAGTCAAGCAGATACTTTTGCTTTGCAAAAATCTCTTTGGTTTGAGTATGGTGTAATCCTAAACGGTAGTCAAGCTGCCGTCAAAGTAAACATACTTCTCGCGGTGTTTGAGTATGGTGTAATCCTAAACGGTAGTCAAGCGAAGTATTGCGCGCGTAAATCCGCGCTATCGTTTGAGTATGGTGTAATCCTAAACGGTAGTCAAGCCAACAGCAAGATGAACTATCTCAACTGTTAGTTTGAGTATGGTGTAATCCTAAACGGTAGTCAAGCAGCGTATTCCTTGAGCACCAAAATGATATTGTTTGAGTATGGTGTAATCCTAAACGGTAGTCAAGCACGAAAACGCAAAACTTATGCGGGTCAATCGTTTGAGTATGGTGTAATCCTAAACGGTAGTCAAGCTGAAAAATCCAAAAGTCTCAGCACCATACAGTTTGAGTATGGTGTAATCCTAAACGGTAGTCAAGCGAGGCAAAAGAAAAGGCGCAAAAATTACTTGTTTGAGTATGGTGTAATCCTAAACGGTAGTCAAGCCTACCCTGCGCCACATACGCACCCGTAAAAGTTTGAGTATGATGTAATCCTAAACGGTAGTCAAACCGGAAGCGGCGGCGGCAATGCTAGCGGCAAGTTTGAGTATGGTGTAATCCTAAACGGTAGTCAAACCAGCGTGACTTTTCCAACGCCGTGCTTGTGGTTTGAGTATGGTGTAATCCTAAACGGTAGTCAAACAGTCCAAGCGCCTGGTATCGCGGATTGAACGTTTGAGTATGGTGTAATCCTAAACGGTAGTCAAACCCTTGCCGAACGGATAGCGCAGGGCAAGCAGTTTGAGTATGGTGTAATCCTAAACGGTAGTCAAACCGGGCGAGAGTTCCTGACGTTCTACGGCGAGTTTGAGTATGGTGTAATCCTAAACGGTAGTCAAACATTTTCATAGTCCTTCCCTGAAAGACCTCCGTTTGAGTATGGTGTAATCCTAAACGGTAGTCAAACATACCACGTTCCCACGCCGAGTGTAGAGCGGTTTGAGTATGGTGTAATTTCCAACGGTGCCATTTGGGGCGGTTGGGTGAGTGTGCCACTCGATGTGGATTGTTTTTCGATACATTTCTACGGAAACATAAACTTGATAGTTCCAACAAAAAATCCGGATTGAACAACGGTTCAATCCGGATTTTGACTGGCGGAGAGGGCGTAAAGTCAATTGAAGAATAACGAGGGAACGTAAAACAAATTAGTTGATGCCTTTCTCCGAATTTATCAGCCGTTTCGCCTGCCGAGTGTGGCACGGAGAGGCGGCTGTCAACGCCGCAAATTATCGCTAGAACCAAAGTTTGGTAAAACTGATCGAATCTAATTTGTTTTGGAAATACAGGCTTTTAGATGTGCTCTGATTGAAACTGGAATGTGTGCCCCCCCTATTAAAAGACTTATAATAGATGTTACGAGTGGCAGAGCGGGCAAACTGGTTTTTCAGTTACGTGACGGATTCGCACGACATTGCAGAGACAGTTTAAAGTCAGAATCGAAAAATAAAAAATTGATTTTGCTGAGATGTTGTATTTCTGAGTATAAGTAGGTAAGGGGGTAGTTTACATCCTTTGTTCATCAGGGTGTTAGTTGTCTGTTGAGCTACTCGAATTTGACTCCGTTTTTGATGACGATAAGTAACAGAATTAAGAAAACATTCTTAATTTTCAAAAACAAATGGACGGACGTTCTGTTTGCTTAACAAATCCAAGAACCTCAAAATGAAGTATGAATTTTTGAGGGAAGCCATCTACGCATTAAACATATTTATGTGCCAATTTATGTGCCAAACAGCGCAACATTAATACATATCGTAGCCCATAGTAATTTATCGACCATTGCGCTACTCGCAAATGAGCGAACAACAGTAACCATTAGAATGCAACACAACAAACCCTACCATCAAAGAATTTGGTAATGGCAAGTTGGGAAAATTATCAAACACATACAATGTTTGTCGATTAAGTTTAAACACTAACCAATATCCATATTGCTCCTTGCTTTTATATTACTACTATAATGTGAACTTACTACACAAATATTACAATATTTGATCTTTGTCAGTCAACTTTTTTCGTCCATTCTAGTGCGTAAGTATAGTTGACATTTGGCTTTTTTTCGTATAATTCATATAAACAGCCAGTTGAGGGTATGGATTCTTTCTTTATTTGCATAGTTCTTTCTCTATCTGCATAAACTGTCTTATAAACATTATAATGGCCATTTTCCTGCACGCTACCATCAAAAATAAGTTTCATACTTAACTCGTTTGTCAAATGCCTAACGAAATAAGACAGTATTGGCTTGAGAGTGCCGTGTGCATCTGTGAGTTCCAGTTCGACGGTAAAGTCTCTAGTTTTATTGGGTTTAATTGGAGGAGCAAAATTTATGTCATACTCCCCGTTTTCCAGTATTTCAATATTAACATCTTCACCCTTCGCGTGTATTTCGCAACCCGAGCCGCTCCATATAAACTTTTTCCGAATCACTGAGATATCATTGGGGGTTTTGTTTATTATTTTCTCTCTATACATGATTTTCATTCTCGCTTCAGATAAGAGCTCCATTTCAATATTTACTTCTGGGCATGTAATATCTCCAAAAGCGAGACTTTTGTTATCAAGCAAGCATAACTTACTGAAAGAATTACATTCTAACAATAAAGAAATCTCGTCCTTAAAAGGAATTTTAGGAGCATACAATGAAATAAAAGCATTTCGTATAGCACCTTGAAAAAGTATCAAAGAAGGATTGTTGCATGAACCAAAACTCAATATATGAGGAGCTGCTATGCCAGGGTAAGGGTCAATATAGTAGATTTCTTTGATTCCCAACTGCGCTGATTTTTTTGAACATAATTCGCAAGGGCTGGCAGTTACAAACAGCTTGCCATTTCTGATGCCTTGTCCTCCATATTTAGATAACTGAAGAAATGCGTTTTCTTCAGCATGTAAAGATCTAGTATGCACCTGATTTTTGTTATGTTCAATACTGTTGAACACATCTTTAAAGCAATAGGCACATAATATTCCTGAATTGTCTAATTTTTGACGAGTGTTTTGGTCGAGTATTTTTATTGTTTTAATAAAATCTTTATTCTCGAGTTCGAATTTGCTGAAAGATTCGACATCCTTGTTGCTTAAGTAATCTTTTACGTTTCTCAAGTTACAAGGAATTTTGCCTTCGGGTACGTCATTCCAACCCACCGCTTTTATTGAAAAATTATCATCAGTAATTACTGAGCCTACTCTGCGAGAAAGACATCCCGAATTTAAGCTTGCATTATACGCAAGTTGCATGCAATACTCAACTTTCGTTGGAGTTACAATGCCTGGATGCAAAATTAGCGCTATGTACTTTAACAACTGTGCTGTTAGAGCATAAAATTTTCCGTTTGTGACAGTGCTGTTATGGATGTAAATATCAGCAGATTCTATACAGGTTTGTATGTTTTGATGATAGATAAATTGGTTTGTGTCACTGAATTTGCCGGGATATTCAATTTTATCTAAATTACAAAGTTCACACTCGCTTAAATGTTGTGAAAGCCTACTTTTGCGAGTCTCATCTTCCACGTTGATAGCAAAACAATAAAAAGCTTTGTATCTATCGCGCAAATACTCTATTTCATATTGATTACGTAAAGCATCTATGCAAATACGAGTTCTTATAGCTTTTGAACCGCCACTTTTTTTGTGTTCAAGCTTGTCGGATTTTATTATCAGTCTGATGAGATAATCTATTATGTTTGGCAAGGTCGACGTGTTTTTGTTGAAGTTTGTTGAATAGCAATTCCCGGAGCACCTTATGTTGTTTCCGATGGTTTGGAACAAGTAGGAGTAGAAGTCGATTTTAGATGTATTATTGTTGTCGAATATGCTTCTGGTGTTAATTTGACAAAAAAATGTTGACAGAGTTTTTTTAAAACGCTTCTTGTATTCTTTGATCGTTTTAAGGTAAAATGTTTTTTGATCCGTTATTTGTGCTTCGTCATCTGGAACGGATTTGTTGTAGTCTATCGTATAAGCTTTTGCTTTCTCAAACATATCCTTTAAAGAGTGAACGGCGCTATTAATTTTGTCAAAATCACTAATTACCACCTTAGCAGTAGTTTCGTCGTATCTAAATTGTAAATTATTCAAAAAATCAAGGAATTTATCTATTCCCGACTGCAAAATCAGTGCCAAAATAATGCTGCTTACTTCAATTACGTTGAAAGGGTGCCAACGACAATTTTGCATGTATTTGTAAATTACTTCATATTTTCTTTCGTCTTTGTTGCGAAAATCATAAGTCTTGATATCGGGTAAGTCTAATTTATCAAATGATTGACGGGATAGAATTTCGGCCGTGGTTGAGCAGCCTGAGCCAGTTCTGCCCGTCAGTCCTATGATAATTAATTCGTCTCTGAGTTCGTATATGCGCGAAACAACATCTTTAGACATGAATATTTCCCTCCGTTTATATAGTATAGCGGATATAACGTTTTGTCAATGTTGCAATACTAATGGACTCTTATGGTCTTCGGAAAGATAATGTGCCGAGACGAAGGCACCTTGCTACATTGTGTATAAAACGCTACACATACGCTTTGATACTAGACGCATAATAAGGCGAAAATGGCACTCCATTTTTACAATAATGAGGATATAGTCCACAGGTTTCTGCGGGGTTTTCTTGGCGTGACAATTGCCGTGTCAGCCGATTTTTATTTTACGCACCAGTGAATGGCTCGTAAACATTTATGTAATTGAAAAGGATGCGTTTCTTCCGTATATCCGCATTTGCTAGCCGTTTCGCCCGCCGAGTGTGGCACGGAGAGGCGGCTGTCAACGCCGTAAAATCATCGCTCAAAACACAAACTTCGTGCAACTTTTCAAGTCCGTTCTGCCTGTGGCATTACGGGCTTTTTTGCATTTGTCCGTCAGCCTTTAACGCAATGTTTTTACTTTTCCGTTGACAGCCTGAATCCGACATTCCCGGTGTAGCGACTTCAATCTCTCCGTGCCGTGTCGGCTCTGCCGAAA
>USGA01000002.1 GCA_900554085.1 uncultured Clostridia bacterium
GCGAAGACGTCAACATCCTCGTCCTCGACACCGAAGTGTACTCCAACACCGGCGGTCAGGCCTCCAAGTCCACCCCCACGGGCGCAATCGCCAAATTCGCCGCGACCGGCAAACGCACCAAGAAGAAAGACCTTGCCCTGCTCGCAATGGACTACGGCTATGTGTACGTCGCGCAGGTCTCTATGGGCGCGGATATGAATCAGGTCGTCAAAGCGTTCGCCGAAGCGGAAGCCTATCACGGTCCTTCCATCATCATCGCTTACGCCCCCTGCATCAACCACGGCATCAATATGACCAAGTCTCAACTCGAGATGAAGAAAGCCGTCGACACGGGTTACTGGCTCCTCTTCCGCTACAACCCCGCGCTCGCCGACACCGAGAAGAACCCCTTCTCCCTCGACAGCAAGGCTCCCACGGAAGATTATCAGTCCTTCCTTATGGGCGAAGTGCGTTACGCCTCTCTTGCCAAAATCAATCCCGACTCCGCGAAGGTTCTCTTCGAGAAGAACGAGAAAGACGCGGCGGCAAAACGTGCGTTCTACGCCCGCAAGGCGGAATCCAACTGGAAACCCGGTGTCTAATACAAACCGCATTCGGTTTTCGGTCTGACGGAAAACTCAAAACAAAAGGTGCGCTTTCGGGCGCACCTTTTCGTTTGAGCAGCGGTGACGGGCGCCGAATTTACACGAAAACAGAAAACTTGTTTGCTTGCGCCGCTCGGCGTGTTATACTGTCCTTACTCTCACAGGAGAACGGAAATGGCAACTTTCGACATCGAACTCGTAGGCAAGATAGGCTCTATGGCGCTCATCGACCGCGAGTATCAGGAAATGAACTACAACATCATCGCGCGTCTTTCGCGCGAACTGCGCCCCGGCTATATCTGGGTGACCTCCGGCGCCACCGAAATCGGCAGGCTCGATTTTATCAAGCGCACGGGACGGGAACTGCACGGTTCAGACGAGGAAAACAAGACGGACTACTCCGCCCAGGGGCAGTCCATTCTTATGCAAACCTACCGTCAGTTTATCGACAGCCGTTTCAGCGTCAGACAGATACTCGTCGAGCACCACCACTTCAACGACCCCGAAAAGCGTCAGCATTTGCTGGATATGCTGCTGCGCTGCCCCGGGCAGAACGCCATTCCCATTGTCAACTACAACGACCCCGTCAGTGACGAGGAAAACCGTAAACACGAGATTTTCAGCCTGCGCGAAAAACGCGGAAAGGCAATCGAATGCGTGGACAACGACGAGACCGCAAGCCAGATTGCCTGCCTCGTCAAGTGCAAAACACTTCTTATACTCACTTCCACCGACGGTATCTATCTCAATCCCGACGACAGTTCCTCGCTTGTCGAGCGCGTGTCGGGCAAGGACGTTTACGAACTGATTGCCAACGTCGAGGAACTGCAGTCCCATTGCCGCGGCACTTCACGCAAGGGTTCCGCGGGTGCGTGGGCAAAACTCGAATACGTCAAGGAGCCCTTGCAAAACGGCACAACCGTCATAATCGCTAGCAGCCGACATTCGATAAAAAACATTCTCGACGGCACGGTAAAAGCCACCAGAATCGGGCTGTGACACAAAGGAATACAAACCAGCCTGGTCGACAAAATCCCTGTTTCAAATAGCAAAAAAGACGCGTTAAACGCGTCTTTTTGTTAATTTGCGATTGAGTGCAGACCGTTCCGCGGTCAGTCGTCCGCCATTTCTCCGCGTATGCGTTTCATTGTCTCGAGCGAGAACTCCATACTCTTGAGCGGGGAGGGCGAGACGTCCAGTTCGGCTACTGCGTACCGCGCTCCGATTGCCTCGCACTCTTTCGTCACCGCGGCAAAATCGATGTCGCCCTTGCCCACCGCGCGGAAAATCGGCAATCCGAAAATTCTTCCGTAATCCTTGAAATGCACGGTTTCCACCCTGCCGTTCAACCTTGCCAGATACTCCGAAATGTCGCAACCCGCCGCCTTAATCCAGAACGTATCGGGTATAAACTTCACGGCGGTATCCGTCTCGGAGATAAGTATGTCGTAGGGTCTGCCCCCGTCCGTCGGCTTGAACTCGAATCCGTGATTGTGGTAGGCGACGCTCATTCCGTACTGCCGCAGTTTTTCGGAAGTTACGTTGAGGAAGTCCGCAAAACGCCTTACGTCGTCCGCCCTGCCCGTCCTGTACTCCTTGGGCATCATTCCGATTCCTATGCTTCGGCAACCGAACTGCAGGTGTTCCTCGGCAAGCCGCGCAAGGTCGTCCTTTATTCTCGCAACAGGCGAATGGGTTACGCACACGGGCAAGCCGTATTCGGCGGAAACCGCGGCAATCTGCCCGCTGTTCACGGCGAGATTACCTCCCGCCGCCGACAGTTGCACCACCTCCGCGCCCATATCTCTGACTGCGGCAAACACACGACGGTAACCCGCCTCATCCTTGAGATATCTGCGGAGTGAAAAGAGTTGCGCGCCTATTTTCATAATCACCTCGCGACGGGCTGCGCCCGTCCCTTCCGTACGTGCAAGCGCCGAACGGTTATTTCTTGCTGCTCGCCTTTTCTTCCTCTTTGCGTTTTTCCAGTTCGGCTATGAACTGCTCTTCGTCGAGAGGAAGTCTGACCTCTTTTCCCGTCCAGCCCGCGAGGTGTATCGCGTTGGAGAACGTCAGTCCGGTTATGCCCTCTCTGCCCGGTGCGATGAACTTGTCCGTCTTGCCGAGGAGATAATCGGTGTAGTTGCGAATTATACCGAGGTGTTGGAAAGGACGTTTGAAAATCGCCAGATACTCGCCTATGCCGCGATAGACGTGTTTCCTGGTCTTGGGCTTGCCCATAAAGACTTCGTTCACGCGGCTGAATTCGGGTTCGGGCGTCTTGTTCTCGGTGAAAACGAGTTTGCCGTTCTCGATAACGATTTTGCCGCCGTCACCCGTGATTTCGAGACGGTTGGTGCCGGGGGCGTCGTGCGTGGAAGTGATGAATACTCCCGTGGCGCCGTTCTTGAACTTGCAGTACGCCGTGACGTCGTTCTCCACGTTGATGTCGCGTCCTCTGGTTGCAAGAGTCGCGGTGACGGATTCGGGAAGCCCCGCAAGCCACGTGAAAAGGTCGAGTTGGTGAGGGCACTGATTGAGCAACACGCCGCCGCCCTCTCCCCACCAGGTGCCTCTCCAGCCACCCTGAGCGTAATAGGCGCGCGGGCGGTACCAGTTGGTGATAATCCACACTATGCGCTTGAGTTCGCCCAGTTTGCCGCTTTCGATGATTTCCTTGGCTTTTATGTATTTGGGGTTGGTGCGCTGATTGAACATCATTCCGAACAGCAGGTCGGGATGTTTGTCCGCCTCGGCGTTCATCTCGCGCACCTGCTTGGTGTAAACGCCCGCCGGCTTATCGCACAACACGTTGAGCCCCGCCTTGAACGCGGCGCAGGCTATTTCGGGATGGAAATAATGCGGCGTGACCACCATTGCCACGTCGATGAGCCCCGAAGCAAACATTTCGTTGTAATCGGAAAACACCTTGACGCCCTTGAGATTTTTCTCGGCGTACGCTCTCCTGTCCTCGGAAATGTCACACACGGCGGTGAGTTCCGCCCCGGGCAGAAGAAACCCGAGTTTGGTAAACATCTTGGTGTAGAAGGTGCCTTGCTTGCCGATTCCGACGATACCGTATCTGACTTTTTTCATTGTTACCCCCGTTTTTCGAGTATTTTGTTTTCGTTTTATCGCGAAGCGCTCATTTCTCCGCCTTCGCTCTTTCTTCCGCCCTCTTCAGGGCGAGAGTTTCGTCGTAAATTTTTTCGGGAACGGGAACGGATTGCCGCGCTCCGCTCCACCCCGAAAGGTACATAGCATTTATAAGTTCCACAGCGGCAAGACCGTCGCTCACGGGCGAAATCAGTTTCTCGCCGCGCAGTATCGCTCCCGCGAAATTGCGGACAATGTTGAGTTGCTGTCCGCCGCGCAGGAATCCCACACCGAAACCGACGACGTGAGAATACCGCTTTACCCTGCGGGTCACGAAACCGTAGCCCGATTTGGTCTCTGCGTTGACCTGCTGCTCGCTCTTGGGGTATGTGTAAACCTTCATTCGCAGTCCGTCAACGACGATACGCCCCTTGGTGCAGGCGATTTCCAGCCTGTTTATACCGCGCAGTTCGTGCGTGCTCGCCGCAAACGAAAGATACACTCCGTCTCCGTAATCGAACAATGCCGTGACGTCGTTCTCCGTCGTTATATCGCGATTTTTCGTGCACATTCTGACGTCGACCGCCTCGGGCGCACCGAGAATCCAGCCTATGAGGTCCAACTGATGTATGCACTGGTTGATGAGCGTTCCGCCCCCTTCTCCGTCCAACGTCGCGCGCCAGCCGCCCTGGTCGTAATACGCCTGTGAACGGTACCAGTCGGTGATGATGTAACTCGCCCGTTGCACGTCTCCTAACGCACCGCCGCGGACCAGTTCCCGCGCCCTGACGTAAAGAGGATTGGTGCGCTGATTGAACATCACCGCAACGGTAAGTTCGGGACGGGCTTCCGCCGCCGCGATTACTCTCTTCGCTTCCGAAGCGGTGACCGCAAGCGGTTTCTCCACAAGAGTGTGCAATCCGGCGTTTATGCAGGCTACCGCTATGTCGGGGTGCGCGTAATGCGGAGTGGCGACTATGACCGCGTCGACCTTGCCCACGGCAATCAGTTTGTCCACGCTGTCGAATCTCTCCGCTTTGGGGAACCGATTTGCCGCATATTGCAGCACGGCGGGGTCGGTGTCGCACACGGCGGCAAGCCGCGCGCCGCGCACCTTGCCGACGTAAAGGTTGCGCGCGTGAATGCGCCCCATTCTTCCCACACCTATCACAGCAACTCTCAACATTTTGCCTCCGAGACGACGGGGGAAACCCGCCTCATTTCTTTTCTATTTTGTTGAGTTCCTCATTGACGTTGTAAAGATACTCCGCAGGCACACCGCCCGCTTTCGCGGCGATACTCTCCACGGTCATACCGCTTACCAGACGGAGCAGACCTTTGCTCAGTTTGAACGGAAGTTCTTTGCCGCGCGCTTTCATTTCCTCGATGGCCTTTTCCGCGAGGCGCATTATCAGCGCTTCGCCTTCCTCCGTGGCGATTATGTCGCCTATCTTGTCTTTGACGGAAAACCTGCCTTCGGGATATTCGAATTCGTAGCGCACGCCGTCTTTCTCGAACCAGTTGACGACCTCGGTACTCTCGGGCGGAAGCGAATAGTCCTTGCACGGTTTAAGCACACGTACGAATTCCGCGCTGTCACGACAATCGCCCGCTACTGCCTCCACTCTCGTGGCGCCGACAAGACGGAGCGGCACGTCGAATTCGAACACGCGCCTGCCCTCGGATTCGGCAAGTTTTTTGCCGTTCACGAACAGAGCCACTTTCTTCTGATTGGAATAAACCTTAACTTTAATGTTCTTTTCGGCACGTTTAACATATCGTTTCGACGTTATATGCACAAACGGTTCGTCCGACCAGGCGGCCTTGTAGAGGTAGAAAGAATCCTTTTTCGTCTTGCGGTCGTAGGTGACGAGACCTTTGTTGTTGCGCCCGCTGACGCCACCCTCGTTCCTGCCGTCCACGGCGAAATCGAACATATTCCACAAATGCGTCGCCCACAGATAAGGACGCTCTTCTATAATTCTGAGCAGGTTCTCGTGATAGTACGCCTGATACTCTTCGGAATAGTCGCCCTGCTTCGGGTCGGCGGAATGAAGCGTAAGCACCGCCTCGCACCCGTACTCGGAAATACCGACGGAGCGGTCGGGATACTTCGCGCGGAAATCGTCAAACCACTTGGCGTTGTCATCGACCGTGCCCATATACCAGCCGAAATAATGGTTGTAGGACATCGTGTCGGTTATCCCCGTCAATTCGGACGCGGGGTCCAGCATAGTGACGTTGGCAACCGTCGTCAGACGCGTGGGGTCGAGGCTGTGGGCAATATCGTTCAACCTCTTATGCAACGCGATTATTTCGGGTTTTTCGCCGCCTATGGTTATCTCGTTGCTGAGTCCCCACACCGCAATGCTCGGGTGGTTGAAATTCTGCACCACCAGTTCCCTGAGTTGACTTTCGGCGTTTGCGTCGCCGTTTTCCAGGTGCGCCGAAATGTAGGGTATCTCCGCCCACACGACTATGCCGAGTCGGTCGCACAGGGAATAGAACCTCTCGTCCTGCTGATAGTGAGCGAGGCGCACGGTGTTTGCGCCCACTTCGTAAATGAGAGCGGCGTCTTCCTCGTGCTCTTTCATCGAAATCGCCCAACCCTTGTCCTGCCTGTCCTGATGACGGCAGACTCCGCGGAGAGGATATCTCTTTCCGTTGAGCATAAACCCGTCCTTGTCGACGGCAACGGTTCTTATGCCGAATTCCGTTACCCTTTCGTCAAGCACCTCGCCGTCTTTGACGAGAGACACGACCGCCGTGTACAATGCGGGGTTCTTTCTGCCCTCCCAGAGGTGAGCCTCGGGAAGGGTGAACGAAACCTGGCATTTCTCCGCCGCGGCAACTTCCCGCGCGGCAATTTCCTTGCCCGCAAAACACAGTCGCACGAGCACTTTCTGCCCGTCCGCGGGACTGGTGACAAACGCCCGCACGTCTACGTTCGCCGAACCGTCGCCCTGCGGCACGGATACGATTGCAACCCCGCTGCCGCCGAAATAGTCCAGGTCGAATCTGCTTTCGCCCGCCTCGATGAGATATACGTCGCGGTATATACCGCCGAAGAAAGTGAAATCCGCACTCTGAGGATAGACGTAATCGTTGGGGGAATTGTCCGCAACCACCGCGATTTCGTTCTCGCCGTCCGCAAGCGCTTCCGTGACGTTGACGCGGAAAGTGCCGAAACCGCCCTCGTGTCTTGCAACCTTGGAACCGTTGACGTACACCTCGGCAATGCTGTTGACGCCCTTGAACTCAAGGTAGTACACCCTGCCCGCCGTCTTTTGCACGGCAATTTTCCTGACATAAAGACAGGCGCAACGCAGATAATCGCCGCCGCCGTCCTGTCCGTCGAGGTTGTTCCACGTATGCGGAAGGTTCACGCTCTCGCAGACTGCGCCCGCTGCCTTGGCGGGCGAATCCACGCCCTTGAAAAAAGCCCAACCGTCATTGAAAAGAGTTTTTTTCATATCGACTCCTCTCGCCGCCTTCGGTCGCCCGCAGGCGGAATCGGCGGATTATCTTTGCACCCTGCCGCTGGCGTCGCCGCCCGCAAGACGCTTGACCTCTTCCGCCGTCACTCTGTTGAAGTCGCCTTCGACCGTATGTTTGAGCGCACTCGCCGCCACCGCGAATTCGAGCGCGTCCTTATCCTCCATTCCTTCTCCCAGCGCGTAAATAAGCCCTGCGGAGAAACTGTCGCCGCCGCCCACCCTGTCGACAATGTGCACGGGATAACTGCGGGAATAGAAGGCGGCGCCGTCCGAGTATATCATCGCGCCCCAGTTGTTGTCCGAAGCGGATATGCTTTCACGAAGCGTGCAGGCGACTTTCTCGAAACCGAATTTTTCGGTGAGACGCGCCGCAACCTGCTCGTAGCCCGCTTTGTTGAGTTTGCCGCCCGTCACGTTGTTGCCGTCGGGCTTGATTCCGAACACCTTTTCGGCGTCTTCCTCGTTGCCGATACACACGTCGACGTAAGGCATAAGCGCCGTCATAACCTCACAGGCACGGGCGGGGCTCCAAAGGTTCTTTCTGTAGTTGAGGTCGCACGACACGGTGACGCGGGCACGTTTTGCCGCCTGCACGGCGTCGAGGGTTATCTCCGCCGCACTCTCGGAAAGGGCGGGGGTTATGCCGGAGAAATGGAACCAGTCCGCCCCGTCAAATACTGCGTCCCAGTCGAAATCGCCGCGCGCGGCTTCCGAAATCGCCGAATGCGCCCTGTCGTAAATAACCTTGGACGGACGCGCCTTTTTCCAGATAATAAATGCCCATTCTGCCGCCGCCGCGCACTATACCCGTCACATCTACGCCGAGCCCGCGCAATTCTCTTACGCAAGCCTCGGCTATATCGTTGGCGGGAAGTTTGGTGACGAACGCCGCGTCCGCGCCGAATCCTGCAAGAGACACGGCGACGTTGGCTTCGCCGCCGCCGAAAGTGGCCTGAAAACGGGGTTCCTGCAAAAAACGCAGATAGCCCTCGGGGGCAAGTCTCAGCATTATTTCACCGAAAGTTACGACTCTCATTTGTTTTCCTCCGCGATTTCGACCGCAAGTCTCGACAGCCTTTCTATACCGTCGATACCTTCCTTGAACATAAAACTTCCGCCCACCGCCGCAACGCAGGGAAGGGCGAGGAACTCCGCAAGATTCTTTTCGTCAACCCCGCCCGTGGGCACGAACCGAAGGTCGGGGAAAGCCGCGGACAACGCCTTTAGTGCTTTCACGCCGCCGTACACGCCGGCGGGGAAAAACTTGAGCACGGTCAGCCCGCAAGCCTTCGCCGCCATAATTTCCGTGGGCGTGACCACACCGGCAAGGTAAGGCAGACCGTATTTCGCGCACACTTCGGCAACCGCGGGGGAAAAACCCGGCGACACTATGAATTTCGCGCCTGCCTCATACGCTTTTTCGCATTGTGCGGCGTCCGTGACGGTGCCCGCTCCTATGAGCATATCGGGAAATTCCCTCACCGCGAGCGCAATGGCTTCGGCGGCGCATTCCGTGCGGAAAGTTATTTCCGCCGCGTTTATCCCGCCCCGCTTCAGGGCTGACAGGGTGGGGACGGTATCCTCGGTCTTCTTGAGCACCACGACGGGCACTACCCTGTTGCTTTCGAGAAAAGAGTAATCCATATCTTCCTCCGTCCGCGCTCAGACTCCGCTGTATGCGTTGAAACCGCCGTCAATGGGCACCACAACACCCGTGATGAACGAGGCTTCCTCGTCGTTGAGCAGCAGTTTGACCGCACCCATAATCTCGGACACTTCGCCGAAACGCCCCATTGGCGTGGCGCGGAGAATCTTGTCCGTGCGCGCGGTGGGAGCGCCGTCCTTGTCGAAGAGAAGCGCGCGGTTCTGATTCGTCACGAAAAATCCGGGGGCAATCGCGTTGACGCGTATTCCTGCGGGCGCGAAATGCACGGCGAGCCATTCGGTGAAATTGCTTATGCCCGCTTTCGCCGCGCTGTAAGCGGGAATCTTGGTGAGCGGAGTGTAGGCGTTCATAGAGGATATGTTGAGCACGGAACACCCTTTTCGCCCGACCATTTTTTCCACGAAAACCTGCGTGGGCAGGAACGTGCCGATAAAATTCAGTTCAAAAACGAATCTTACGCCGCCGTCCTCAAGGGCAAAGAAATCCTTGCCAACCTTGACGTCGGGCAGACAGAATTCGTTGTCGGTGGTGGCGCGGGGATTGTTGCCGCCCGCTCCGTTGACGAGAATGTCGCACAGCCCGAAATCCTTTTCCACGGCGTCGCGCACGGCAAGCAGACTTGACTTGTCGAGCACGTTGCATTTGTACGCTTTGGCTTTGCCGCCCGCAGAGTTTATGTCCGCCGCCACTGCCGCCGCCGCTTCCTCGTTGAGGTCGAGAAGCGCAAGATTGGCGCCCGACGAAGCGAGTTCGCGCGCTATTGCCCCGCAAATCACGCCGCCCGCTCCCGTTATTACCACGGTCTTGCCGCCGAGTTCGATTTGGAATTTCTTGCCCATAAAATTTCTCCTTTACGTTTACGTTGTCGCCGTCGCCGGTCGTTTGCGACCGCTATCCGTGCTCCGCCGTCATTCGGTGCGTTGCTTGACGCGCCGAAAAGTCTCCCACACGCCGTTTATGTAACTTGCTCCGAGCGCACGGTCGAAAAGCCCGTATCCCGGTTTGCCCGTCTCGCCCCATATCATTCTGCCGTGGTCGGGGCGCACATAGCCGTCGTAATCGCAATCGCTGAGCGCCTCGATTATGCCGAGAATGTCGAGAGAACCGCAACTCTGGTCGTGCGCCGTTTCCTCGAAACCGCCCTCAACCAGCCTGATGTTGCGTATATGCATAAAGTGTATCCTGCCCATTGCCGCATATTTCCTCACGAGCGCGACAACGTCGTTCTTGCCGTCGGCACCCAACGAGCCCGTGCACAGGGTAAGCCCGTTGTAGGGGCTGTCGACCAGTTTAAGGAAACGGTCGATGTTCTTCTCGCAGGTGATTATGCGCGGCAGTCCGAAAATGCCCCACGGCGGGTCGTCGGGGTGTATCGCCATTCTGACGTCGCACTCCTCCGCCACGGGTATTATCCGCGAGAGGAAATAACCGAGATTTTCAAACAATTTTTCCTCATCGACGGCTTTATACTGCTCAAACAGATTCTTCAAATCCTCTTTGCGATAACTGCTGTCCCAGCCCGGCAAGGAAAGTTCCCCGTTGAGGGGGTCCATTTTCGCCAGTTGGTCGGCATAATACACGAGGCTGTTGGAGCCGTCCTCCGCAACCTTGTCCAGTTGCGTGCGCGTCCAGTCGAACACGGGCATAAAGTTGTAGCAGATGCATTTCACGCCCGCCTTGCCGAGGCGTCTGATATTCTCTATGTACGCGTCAATGTATCTGTCGCGGGTGGGAAGACCGAGTTTGATGTCCTCGTGCACGGGCACGCTCTCGATAACTTCCATTTTCAGCCCGTGAGATTCGGCGGCGTTTTTGAGCGCGAGAATACTCTCCTCGCTCCACACCTCGCCGACGGGCACGTCGTACACCGCCGTAACGACGCTGTACATATTGGGAATCTGCCTGATGTAGTCGAGGGGAATTCTGTCGCCCTCGCCGTACCAGCGGAAAGTCATTTTCATCTGGCGTTACCTCCTGCCGCAAAGAATTTTTCGGCGTTTAAATAACAAATGTTGCGCGCGATTCCGACAAGGGTTTCGTCTGCGGGGCACTCGCCTGCTTCCGCCCACTCGCCGAGCACGGAACACAGTATTCTCCTGAAATAGTCGTGACGGGCATACGAAACGAAACTGCGGGAATCGGTGAGCATACCGTTGAAATACCCGAGTCCGCCCGTGGACGCGAATATTTTGAGTTGTTCCCTTATTCCGTCGCGGTGGTCCATAAACCACCACGCGGCGCCCAGTTGAAGTTTGCCGCGGCTCTCTCCCGCGAAATTGCCGAGCATAGTGGCGAGAGGATAATACGACGGAGCGTTGAGGGTATATACAATCGTGCGCGGCATACCGCCCTCTCTCTCCACGGCGTCGAACAGCCTGCCTGCCGCCTCGATGTCGAGCGCGTCGCCCACGCTGTCGATACCGCAGTCCGCCCCTATAGCCTCGAACCGCCTGCCGTTCTGATTGCGGAGAACGCCCGTGTGTATCTGCATAACGACGTCGCGCTCGCGGAAAAGTTTTGCAAGTTCCTTGGTGACTGCAAAGGAATATTCGGCGCATTCCCGCTCGTCGGGAACCTTGCCGACAAGACGCTTGGCAAGGGCCCTTTCCGCGGCGGCAACGTCTCCCGTGCCCGCAAAGTTCTTGAAAGAAAGGTCCGCGGCGGGCGCGCCGTGCGCAACGAAATAATCGAGTCTGTCGGCAAGCGCCGCGATTACGTCGGAGAGCGTTGCGATATTTCTGCCACAGACTTTGCCGAGCGCGGAAAGGTATTCGGCAAAGCCGTCCTTTTCGATGTTTATCGCTTTGTCAGGGCGGAAACAGGGAAGCACGGCAAAAGGCAGGTTCTCCCCCGCCAGTTTTTCGTGGAAAGAAAGGTTGTCGGCGGGGTCGTCGGTGGTGACCACCGCTTTGACTCCCGAGCCTTCAATGAGACGCCGCGCCGAAAAAGAGCCGTCCGCCATCGCGCGTTCGGTTTCGCTCCATATTTCGTCGGCGGTTGCGGGCGAAAGGGGCTTGACTATTCCGAAATATTTTTTCAGTTCCAGATGTGCCCAATGATAAACGGGATTGCCCACGAATTCGGGCAACGCGGCGGCAAACGCGTCGAACTTTTCGCGCGCGGGGGCGTCGCCCGTCACCAGTCTTTCGGGCACGCCGGCCTGCCTCATCACGCGCCACTTGTAGTGGTCGGCGGCAAGCCAAAGTTCCGTAAGGTTGAAAAACTTGCGGTCGGAATATATTTCCTCGGGCACGAGATGACAATGATAGTCGAAAATCGGAAGGTCCCTGACGGCGGAATAAAGCCTTTCCGCAGTCGGGTTCGTGATGAGATAACCGTCGGACATAAAAGCGTTCATAATCCCCTCTTGCGAATAATTTTACACCTCAGTTTTTTGCAAGTAAATTGCCGTTTTTGACAAAATACTTGCAAAAATTGACTTATTGTTCTAACATATTGAGTATAATAAACCTGTGCGTGCACGGAGGAGTGCGTATGCGCGAGGCGGGCGCCGTCTCAAAATGGAGTTCGTCGCAGTTGATGACGAACCGCAATTACGAGATAAACTACTACAGCGACAAGGATTTTTCCTCCGTCAGTTTGCACAGCCACGATTTTTTCGAACTTTATTTCTTCATCGCGGGAGACGCAAGTTACATCATCGAAAACGGGCACTACCGCCTGCGCACGGGCGATATTCTGCTCATTTCGCCCGATAATCTGCACCAACTCGACATCGACGACAGCCGCGCGACTTACGAACGCATAGT
This sequence comes from uncultured Clostridia bacterium, assembly GCA_900554085.1. GTDB lineage: Bacteria > Bacillota > Clostridia > Christensenellales > CAG-917 > Limadaptatus. The sequence goes on from USGA01000002.1 coordinate 12,614, forward strand.
GCTGTGGCTCAACCCCCGATACGTAAAACGCCTCTCCACATCGGCAACGGACCTTGCCGAATGCTTCGCCGCCTGCGCGCGCCGCAAGGACTTTCTGCTCCGCGACAAAGAGGTCTCCGCACGCGTGGAGGCTCAACTCTTCGACCTTTACGACAAACAATCGCGGCTGGAATACGGCGACGACGTGGAGTGTGAAATAATAATACGCGAGGTACTTCTCACCCTCGCGCGGCGTCTTCGCGGCGCTATCGGAGAGGACGGCGAGCCGCGCGAGCGCGCCAATTCCAACGTCACCGTATCCGAAGTCATCGATTACATCGACGCGCATATCACCGAAGACCTGTCTCTCGACAGCGTGGCGGAAAGGGTCTTCCTCAACAAATTCTATCTAGCCCGCCTGTTCAAGAAAGAGACCAACACCACCCTGCACCGCTTTATTCTCAAAAAAAGACTGTTGCTCTCCAAGAAACTCATCGAGAGCGAACTGCCCATAGTTGAGGTGTGCCGCCGAAGCGGCTTCAACGACTATTCGCACTTTTTCCGCGCTTTCAAAAACGAATACGGTATAACTCCGAAACAGTATCACACGCTGGTATCCGAGCATTGAGCAAAGGAGCAGGGCTTTTGCCATAACCCACCCAATTCGCTGTTTAATCGCGGATTTTTCTTTGTAAACATTGTTTTTGGGTCAAAAACATATCGTTTGCTTTACTTTCTTTCAAAAGGAAAGCGGGCGTCCTCCGCACCCGCAAAACCTCCGAAAAATTCGGCACCGAAGAGCCGTCTCAGGCGGTAACCCTGCCCTGGTCGCTGTCTATGACGTACAGAATATCCGCTTCCTCTCCCGTCATCGCGTCGATGTAAACGTAATACGTTCCGCCGCTTTCACACTCGAATTCGTAGGCGAGAACCTCTTTGGTCTCCTCGAGTGGAATGAGGCAGAGTTGAGCGCCGGACACGGCGGGAAGCACCACTTTGGCCGACGCTTCCCCGACGGAAACGACGGGGGCGGGCAATGCGCGCTCGGTATGGTTGAACACATAATGCGCCGCGTCGAGCCCCGTCACCACTCCCCTGGTCTCGTCCACCTTGACCTTAATCAGGTCTGGGTAAAGCACCACGCCGTTCTGTACGGGGGCGAGGTTGACATACACGGTGCCCTGAGAGAGCGAGCACCACACCACGCGCATATCGTCGTAGCCTGCGTTTTCCGCAAATTTGAGCGCCGCGGCGCAATGTTGCGGATAGCCGTTCTCGGTGGCGGCCACGCCGTAGTCGACGTTGCAGGCCACCAGCAATCCTCCCTTTTCGGAGAGTTGCGCAAAGCCGCTGCCGCCGTCCACCGCGAAAGAATAGTTCAGAGTGACTATGTCCCCTTCCGTGCGGTCGTAGTAGGCTATGTCGCGCGCCTCGGGAATGTAATCGGCGAGAAGTTCCGCTCCGAGGGTCTTGTCTATGTTGTCAAGTCCCTCGAGAGCCTTGCAGTCCCTGTCGTCGAGCGAGTCGGAGAACGGTCCGTCGTATATCATCTGAGGATAATCGAGATTTGGTTCCGCAAAAGCGTCGAAAGAGGACGTAAAACTTTCCAGAATTCCGCCGTCACCCAAAAACAGTTCGCCGCGATTTATGCTTTCACCCGTGCTTTGGAGGGCGTCTTTGAGTACGCCCGCCATTTCACGGAGTTTGCCGAGGGTCTGGCGTTCCTCTGCCGAAAGAGGTTCGCCGTCTTCCATACGCTTGGCAAGATAGTGCGCATAGTCGCCGAGCTGTCCCACGAATTTGGTGGCTTTCATAACCCCGTCTTCGCCGCCCTGAAACGCGGACAATCCTGTGCTCGCGGCGGTCGCCGCGCTCCATACGTCGTAGAGTATTTCGCGCTGGGCTTCCACCGTGCTTGCTGCATTGAGTTTGCTGAGTTCCGTGTCGAGATTGTTGGCACTGTCAAGCAGGTCGTAATAGTTGCGCGAATACACGGCTTCCATTTCGCGCATATAGTTCGCCTGCATTCTGTTGATGTCCTGACTGAAATACAGCGCAACGGACAGTCCCGCAATCGCCGACGCCGCAAGCGATACAACCGTAACCGCCACTACCGTGCGTACTTTGTTCTTTTTCTTGCCGCGTTTAGCGGTTTTGTTTTCGCCCTCGACGGAAGGTTGTTCCTGCGCCGCGTTAGCGGCGGTTTTGCATTCTTTCTCTTTTGACATATCCGTCATCCTCCTAACAGAAATTGTGGTCTCCGATTACAAGTTTCACGGGACGGGAAAGCATCCACGCGGAAGTCGCCGTTTTCGGGTTGTAGTAGAACAGACAACCGTACGTGGGGTCCCAGCCGTTCATTGCATCCTGTGCGGCTTTGATTGCCGTATCGTTGGGCGTGAGATTTATCTGTCCGTCGGCAACGCAGTCAAAGGCGCCCGACTGATACACAACACCCGCTATCGTGTTGGGGAAACTCGAACTTTTTACGCGGTTGAGTACCACTGCCGCAACGGCAACCTGTCCCGTGTACGGCTCACCGCGCGCTTCGCCGTAGACTACGCGTGCAAGCAAAGTAAGGTCGGACGAAGTAGAAGTTCCGTTCGAAGACGTGGACGACCCCCCAAGAGTTATACCGAGAGCGGCTGCGGTACGGCTGCCCACTACGCCGTCGGCGGTAAGTCCGTTGTTACGCTGAAAATACATAACTGCACTCTTCGTACCCGAACCGAAAACTCCGTCCACACTGCCCGAATAGTAACCCCAATTTTTGAGTTTCTGTTGCAGGGTTTTGACGGCTTCGCCGGAACTGCCCTGTTTGAGCACGCCCGCCGACGAAGAAGACGCCGAAGACGAACTTCCGATGTTCATACCGAGCGCCGCGGCCGTTGCGGAACCGACTATTCCGTCGGCGGTAAGCCCGTTGGTGCGCTGGAAATACTGAACAGCACTTTTCGTGCCCGAACCGAATATTCCGTCAACACTGCCCGAATAGTAACCCCAGCTTTTGAGTTTCTGTTGCAGAGTGCGCACGTCGCTTCCCGTACTTCCCTGTTTCAGGGTTGCGGCAAACGCAATGTCGTCACCTGCAAGCGAAGACTGTGTAGCGGCAATGCAGGCGGCGACCAGCGCAACCGTCAGCAAAATTATGGCGAGTATCGCCGTTGACTTTTTGAAAAAGGACGTTTTCATATTCACCTCAGGCCTAGTGTGCAACCGCAGAAAACTTTTATACGCCGAGGTTCCACGGGTATAATCAGCGCCCTTTCGGGCAACAATCTTTGCGAGGTCGATATGACGAAAAAAAGAATTTCCGTAATCATTGTTTCATTGTTTCTTCTTGTAACGGCGGTGGTACTCTGTGCCTGCGACGACCTGGGCGGCGCAATTCTCCCGAAGTCCTCCGACATCGGCGACAGCGTGGTCAGAATACATATACGCGCAAACAGCAACAGCGAAGAAGACCAGTCCGTAAAACTCAAAGTCCGCGACGCAGTCACTGCATATCTCACGGACAAACTCGACGGGTGCTCGGACAAATCGGACGCGCTCGCCGCCCTCTCACGTGAAAAAGACAATTTGCAGAATATTGCACAAAACGTACTTTACAATAACGGATATGACTATAAAGCCCGTGTTGTGCTGTCACGCGAACACTTCCCCGAACGAACGTACGACGGTTACGTTTTCCCCGAAGGCGATTACGACGCCCTTCTCGTACTACTGGGCGAAGGCGTCGGAGACAACTGGTGGTGTGTTGCGTTTCCCCCGTTGTGTTTCGTTCCGTCGAACGGGTCGGAACAGATACAGTACAAATCCTGGGTCAAGGAACTGCTCGACAAAATCTTCGGTTGACCCTACCCCACACGGAAAACAACCCCTCTTTTCCCTCGTATAGCAACGTGGTAAAATTCTCTCTCCGAAAGTCCACTTTTCGGGTTCTTCGGGAGCAACGTATAATCGGCGGAAAAACGCACACCATAACCGCGGAGGAAAAATTATGAAAGACATTCTCAAAGAAACCATACGTAACGCATCGACGGGTATGCAGGCAATCGACAACGTCCTGCCCTACGTCTCTGACGAATCCCTGCGACAGGTAATGCAGGAACAAAGAGACCTCATGAAAACATACTACGACAAAGCCCGCGAGGGACTGTCGGAAGAAGAAATCGAAGAAGCCGAAGGCAACAAGTTCTCCAAAACCATGATGAAAGCGGGAGCGTCCCTTTCGGCAATGATGAACAGAGATTCTTCCCACATCGCGGAAATGCTCATCGAAGGCTATCAGATGGGGGTTACTTCCATGCAGAAATGCCTGAACGAATGTCAGGCACACAAAGGCGATATTCCCGAATTTGCCCGCGAACTCATCAAGTCTTACGACAAGTGCATCAAGTCGTTGAGAAAATTCCTGTGACACGTTTCCGCACATTGTGCGGATAACGAAAACGGCGGTTGAATCCGCCGTTTTTTTATGTTTCGAATTTATCTCTTGTTTTGTTTGTCGCAAAATATCCGCTACATTCTTCTGAACCAGTAAACGTTTCTTATCCCGCCGGACAGCAGGTCGTAAGGTTTCAATGCCATAACGGACGCGAGTTTCAGCCTCAGTCCGCTTTCCGTTGCCGCAAAGGACGGGTCGACTTCTATGTTCACCCATTCGTACTTGCGGCTGTCCAGATACTCGACCAACCGCACAAGGTCGTTTGTTTCGTCAACGTACAGCGTAACTCCGCCGCTATCGGGAAGTTCGGTTGCCGCAAACACGTCGAACTCCGTTGTTGCGGACGGGTTGAACTCCGAGCGCGCCTTGTGCGTGGACGAAATGTCTTCATCGCTTATAATGAGATATGCGTACGTGAAAAGTTCTTCGATAACGTAGGGGTTGTCCGTAGTACGCGCACCGTCGCCCCACGTCGTATCCACAACGTACCACTCCTTGTCGAGGTCGCCGTCCGCGTCAACGAGGACTTTGTTCCATGCGTGTCCCGCGGTCTGCCCTCCCGACGTGGCTTCGCCCGTTATTCTGACAGCCTTTATTCCTTCCATGCCGCAAAGCAACGAAAACGCCTTTGATTTGCCGTCGCACACCGCTCTGCCGTCGTTGAACACGCCTTCGAGATAAAACGCGTTGTATTTCAGCGTTTCCACCGCGTCGAGCGGTTGCTCCGCCGCGCCGTAATCGTAATCGACGTTTGTCACAATCCACTCGTAAATTGCGCGGACTTTGTCGAGTTCCGACATAGAATAATCGATAATTTCAAGCAATACCGCTCTTGCCTTTTTGTAAATGGAAAGCGCCGCCTGCGACTGTGCCGAATAATCGAAAACGGGCTTGTATCCCCACTCCACGACGCGGAAAAGCATATTGCTGTCCGTGACCGGCGCGGTGCGTGTGACACCGTCGATGTAAAGTTCGGTGCGCTTTGCGCCTTCCGTTTCGTTGTAGGTTACTACGCCGTCCAACTGGTTTACCGTATATTCAAGCGTGCAAGGCTCGGTGGGAACGCCGAAATACGTTCCGTCCTCAAGCATTTTTACGCCCTGCGTGGAATAGCTGAAATAGAACGAACCCGACTCGTCGCTGTAATTTATCGCCTGTTGCATAATGTCGCCGAACGTTTCGGAAGTTTGTTCGACAATCCCGCCCGTCTTCCACGACGACGGCGCAAGATACCAGTCCTTGTAGCTTGCGTCGCCCGTCTGATGTTGCGAGATGATGTAATTGACCACTGCGTTCAAATCCGTCGCGTCGGAAATGTAATAGTTGTGCACGCCGCCGCGCCATATGAAGGTTTCGTCAAGTTGTTCGGCTCGTCTTTCGCGTTCGGAAGAGGACAGACAGATAATAGCCGCGTGCAGACTTGTCACTCCGTCGACGGTTGCCGTCACGAAGTTTTCGCCCGCCACGGGCGTAAACTCGATTTCGCGTTCGGGCGTATTCAAAGTCCGCGTTCCGCTTTGCGTGCGCACCTGCCAGACTACGGGAGACGTAAGGTCGGTGCCGTCGGGATATGTGCTTGCGATAAGCGTAACTGATTTTGCGACAGACCCGTCATTGATGAGGAAATACTGCCCGTTTTCTTCCGTAGCGGGCGCTCCCGTTTCTATTTCAACGGACGTCACGGCAAGGAATGCGTCAACGTACGACAAAGTTACGGTTGCGCTTATACTTGTTTCGCCGCAGATTGCAACCGCTTTGATTTCTATCTCGGCGACCGCTCCGTCGTGAGTGTAAACCACGCTGCCGTCGGTTGCGAAAAGTTCCGTCCATTCCGCAGAGCCTTTTTCCCTGCAAAACCATTGCAATGTTACCACGCTGTCGGGCGAAAGATTGTCGTTGTAAACTGCGTGAAGTTCCACGGATTGGGTAGACGCGGCGTTCTGGCGAATAACTCCGCTCACAATTTTGTGCGTGTCGCTTTCTATATTCAGACGGTCGAGTTCGCCGTATCGCACGGTGACCGTCACCGCTCCGCTTTTAACTCCGTCCGCCACTGCATAGAAAGAAACCGTCCCCGCGGATATGTCGTCTATCGTATAAACAAGTTCTTTTACGCCCGCGCCGCCGCCAACTTTTACTTCGTTGCCGTCCGCATCCGTCTTATACCATTCGATAACGGTTCTTGCAGGCGCCGAAGCGTTGAGCGTGGCTTTCAGGGTGAATTGCTCGGAAAGAGTTGCAAAATAGGTGGCGGGCGTGCCCGCATAGTCAAGTCCGTCGCCCGCGGTAACGGTTACGGAAGTAACTTTGTTGCCGAGTCCGAAAAACGAACACGCGGTGAGCGCGCAGAGAAGCACCGCCATCAGCGATACAAGCAAGACGGTTTTCAGACAACCGATTGAAAAAGTGTGTTTTCTTTTTTGCATAAGGCTCCCTTGCTCTCCGATTAAATATAATACGGCGTGCGGAATGTTGTCAATATCGGTAAACTATGGTATGATTTAAGTATGTATTACACACGCGCGGAATTTTCTTTGTTGCAACCGTTATCGGACAAAGAGGCACTGGCCCTGCCCCCTATGTCGTTGGCGTTCGTCGGCGACGCCGTACAGTCGTTGTACGTACGCACGGCGGTGACCGTCGGCAGTTCGGGAAAAACGGGAGTACTGCACAAGGAAGTGACCAAACACGTATCGGCAGTCGCGCAAGCGGCGTCCAGCAACGCGATTACTCCGCTTTTCGACGAAACGGAAGCCGACATTTTCAGGCGTGCGCGCAACTGTCATATTCAGACCTCGGCAAAACACGCCGAACGCGGCGAATACCGCAAAGCCAGCGGGCTGGAAGCCGTCCTGGGATATCTGTATCTCACGGGACGCACGGAAAGACTGAAAAAGTTTCTTGACCTTACGTTAGGGAGTGAAGAATGATAATTTACGGACGAAACCCCGTGCGCGAAGCATTCCGCTCGGGCAAAACTGTTGAAAAACTCTACCTTGTCAAAGGCGAACCCGATATGCAGCTCAGCCAGATTTTCGGTCTTGCGAAAGACAGAAAAATCCCCGTGAGCTACATCGACCACCGCGCAATGGAACAGCTTGCGGGCGGCGGCAACCATCAGGGCGTTGCGGCGCAGATAACCGACTTCGAGTACTGCTCCGTCGACGACATAATCGCCCTTGCCGAAGAACGCGGAGAAAAACTGCTGATTGTTCTTCTCGACGGCATAACCGACCCTCACAACCTCGGCGCGATTATCCGCAGTGCGGAGTGTTTCGGCGCGCACGGAATTGTCATTCCCAAACACAGAAGCGTAAGCGTGAACGACACCGTAGTCAAGGTCGCAAGCGGTGCAACCGAACATATGCTCGTTGCAAAAGTGACCAACATAAATGATACGATAAGAGAACTTAAAGAACGCAATGTGTGGGTTTATGCGTGCGCTTTTGACGGTAAACCCCCGAAATGTGCAGATTTCAAGGACAACACGGCAATCGTCGTAGGAAGCGAAGGCGACGGAATAAAGCGCCTGACCAAGGAACTTTGCGACGATACGGTGACCATTCCCGAATTCGGAAAAATCAACAGTCTGAACGCCTCCGTGGCGGCAGGCGTAGTGCTTTACGAGGCGGCAAGACAAAGACATTGATGAGTGACGGCAAAGACGAAAAACACGTCGCGGACAATTTCGACGACGTCACGGCGGAAGGCGGTTTTGCAACCGCGAATTCCTCTCCCACGGACGAGGAACTGGCTTTTGCCGCGGCTGACGGCGACCGCTCTGCCGAAACCGAACTTATCCGCAGATACTGGTCGTTCGCCGAAAAGTTTTCGCGTTCCTACTATCTGGCGGGAGCGGAAAGAGACGACCTGTTCCAGATTGCCGTTATCGGACTTTTCGAAGCCGTTCATTCCTACAACTCTGAAAAAGGCGCGTCCTTCAAAACGTACGCGTCCGTGTGTATGCGCAACAGCATTTTCGACGCCGTCCGTTCTTCCCGTTCGGCGAAAAATTCCGCCGACCTCAATGCCGTGAGCATAGACGACGCGGCGGCGAAAGACCGCGACACGCTCATTTCCGACATCCCCTCTCCCCTGCCTTCACCCGAAACGCTTTTCATTGAAAAGGAGTCCGAAGCGGGGCTGTATTCCGCACTCGAAAACCTGCTCGGCGAACCCGATTTCAGCATTTTCCGTCTGTATCTCGCGGGACTTCCCTACAAAGACATCTCCGCAAAAATCGGCGTTTCTTCAAAAAAAGTCGACAACGTAATTTACCTTGCAAAAAAGAAAATCGAAAAAGTCATAGGCGAAATCAAAGACTCTCTTTGATTATTCGTCCTCATTTCCTTTCCCGAAACCTCCCGACAATTCACTGCCGATTAACCGCATTTCTTAACACGCTTGTTCCGATAAATCAAGTTTGTCCGCAAACTTTTGGTTCAGTACCGTTTCGGAACGATATTGCAATCGGGCACGAAAAATGATAATATAAATATATGGCAATGTTTTGTCAAAATTGTATGCTCGGCAAAACCGATAATGTACGGTATTTACTGCCATGCACATATTCGGATTTGAGGTAACATATGTATTATAAGGATCACAGCGCAGATTGGTGGAGAAAAAATGGGACATTGGGGTTTCCCTTGTCTTTGATTTTGTCCGCCGGCGCGGCACTGCTTTTATTCAGACCGAGTTTTGAATCATTTCAACAATATGTCGACAAAGAAGAATTGAAGCTAGTATATGTCTTCTTGGCGTTCGCAATGGTTATCGGTCAAATGATCGTACAAAG
>USGA01000003.1 GCA_900554085.1 uncultured Clostridia bacterium
AGAACGAAAACACCGTACAGATTGATGTGGGGTCCTACGAAACGCTGCAAACCGAATACGGTATCGAGATTATACAGCCCACGGTTGATGCGCTTGTGAGTAAAGTCTTTGCGCTTTACAGCCAGGAATATGAAGTTGCTATCGGGTCAAATGCTGAACTCGGCGTATTTGACGCAAATTTTGACACTTTGGTGATTAAGACGATAAGGAAGAATTATATCTTGGAAGACGCGCAAAGATTCGATATTTGCAGCAAAACGGTACTTTGGAAAGATATCATCGTCTTCTACAGCATTACCGACAGTAACGGCGATGGATATTACGAGCATTATATAAAATTCGAAGCCGACGGCTACAACTACTTTGTGGAGTTCAGCAGTTTCAAGCAGATTGAAGCGGCGGCGGCTCTGGATTTGATTTTCGGTTGAAGACGTAAGGAGATACGTTTGAGCCCGACGCGTTTGCGTCGGGCTTTTCAGTGCTCGGCACGGTGCGTGCAATATTCGGCAAAAAATTTGTCGAAATTTCGGGAAAAAGAGGGACAAAACTCGGTTTCGGATTGATTGATAGATGAAGGGGAGCGAGGCGACGTCCGCCTTTCGGCGCTTTTGTCGCGTTCGGTTTCGGTTTGATCTTCGGAATCGGGTTTCCCTGTATGTCGACAATACGCGGCCCCGTCACAGCCGTTGATTGTATTCAGTCGGAAAAGCGCGGAGAACAGTCTCCGTGCTTTTCGTTTTTCCGCGGAATTTGCCGCGTGAGAGGACGTGAACGACAGGGGGGGCTTGTACGCTTCGCGCGAAAGAGTTATAATAAATATTAAGACACGCGGGTTGGTGCCCGAAAAGGCGCGGTTTATCCGAAGCCTGCGACAATCCCGCGGATTCAGGGGTATGTCGCGCTCGGGCGGAAGAAAAGCGGCTCAAAATTTTCGGGAAAAGTGTAACCTTGCTTCCCGTGCGACGTTTTATCGATGTAATGCCAAACGGCAAGACATAAGAAGCAAATTCTATGGAGGGTGTTATGGAACTCAAGGACAGATTCAAAAAGTATCTGGAAGAGCAGTTCAGGAGTATTAAGCCTACGGAAGCGGCAAAGGATTTCCGTATCCGCACGCTCAAGGAACTGATGGACAAAGTGCAGGACCTGCGCATAAAGGGTATCGAGGACGAAGAGGTAATCTACAATATGTGTATCGAGAGCCTCGGCAATTTCCCCGCCCGCCTCAAGGATTTTGAGGAAGAGGAGCACAAGGTCGACAACGCCAAGCGCAAGATTTCGCTTGCGGTTGCCTGTTCCGTCGCGGTTGCGCTCGCACTTGTCATAATATACGTCGTCATCGGCGTGACCACGGGCAAATGGCATCCCGCGTGGCTGTTGCTGCTCGGCGGCGCGTTCCTCGGCGTTATCGTCGTGGCGTGCCTGTTCATCGCCAAGTTCGGCAAGGCTCAGAAATACGGTCTTATGAGACTTTTCCCGCCGGTCATAATAGTGCTGGTGAGCGTGTATCTGTTCCTGCTTCTCAACCTTGTGTTCAACGTGCCCAACTCCTGGTTCGTGTTCCTCGCGATGGTTATCGTCGGCTTCGTGTTCGACACCGCGCTGGCCTATGCCACGTCGTTCAAATTCCGTCACATCGAACTGTGCGTCACCGTCGAAATCTTCTGCGTGCTGCTTTACGTTATGCTCGGGATTTCCATCACTTCCATCAGTTTCTGGCACCCCGGCTGGATTCTGTGCCTCGGCGGCGTGGTGTGCGCAATCGGTATGATTATCGCGCTCATCGCAAAACGCAACAAGGAATCCAACAAGAAAGAAAGGGCGAAAATTGCCAGAAAATACGGCAAAGAGGACGAAGCCTATTACACGATGTGGGACGACTGATTGTCCCTCAGATATGAGAGGTTGTTATGCCTGAACTCATCAAAGCCGAAATGTGGGACAAGATGCAGTATCTGTTCCGCAACTACTACGACAGAATGGTGCACTGCGTGCAGTACTACGACGGACCTATCGACGTCAAGGTGCTCAAAACCGTGCTGGTCTATATGACAGAGAAAGTGCCCGTGTTGCACAGTTCTTTCCACGGCAACGTCATAGAGCCTTACTGGACGGTGGAGGATTACACCGTCAACGATATCCTCACCGTGCGCGACAGCGTGGACCTGGAGGCCGACATCAACGCCTTTATATGCCAGTGCATACCGGTGGAGAGCAACGTTCAGTACCGCGTGGCGTTGTTCAACAAGGACGGCAAGTCCACGCTGTGTATGATAGTCAACCATATGTGTATGGACGGCGGCGACTTCAAATACTTTATGAAGAAACTTGCCGAGAACTACAACAAACTGCTTGACGGGGACTATAATCTCGACATCAAGACGGGCAGCCGCAGTTACGACGCCGTCTACAGCAAACTGACCGAGGAAGAGGAAAAATACGCCCGCAGTCTGTACAAGAACATAAGTCAGATCAAGGATGAACACTATTTCCCGCTCACGCCTTCCTCGTCCGCCGACGTGACCAGAATCGTCAGGCGCAAGGTCGGCAAGCAACTCTTCGCCGATTTCCGCAAAATCGGCAAGGTGTTGGGAGTCACCGTCAACGACCTTATGCTGGCGTTTTATGTCCGCTCGTTGTACGAAATAGGTATGTTCCGCGACGACGAACGTCTGACCATACCCTGTATGGTGGACCTCCGCAGACACATTGTGCACGGCGGCGCGGAGACGGGGCTCACCAATCACACCGGGTTTATGCAGTGTTCCGTCGCCTGCAAAGGCGAGACCATAAACGATACCCTGGTCGAGGTGCTGCATTCCGTGAGAAAGAGCAAGGACGACCCGTATATGGGACTGTACAGTCTGCCTCTGCTCAAACTGGCGTATGCGATATTCCCGTTCGCAATCAGTGAAACGGCAATAAAAATCGGCTACCTCAATCCGCTCATCGGTATGAGCAATATCGGTCTGCTTGACGACAAGGCCCTCGCTATGGGCGAGGCAAACATAATAGACGGGTTTATGACGGGCGCGGTCAAGTACAAACCGTATATGCAACTGGCGCTCACCACGTTGCTCGGCGACATCACGATGACCATAGCGATACGCGGCAGCGACGAGGACGAGAAAATCGTCAACCGCTTCTTCGATATGATTATCGCCAATATGGAGAAGTTCGTCGAACTCAACAAATTCCGTCTCGAATAACATTGATGCCACCCCTCAGGGGGAGACATATCGACACCCTTGCAGGAAGCCCCCGCCGTCGGCGGGGGCTTTCCGTAGGCGACGTGAACGCGGGGCGGCGAGCGCGTTTCCGCGCGAGCGTGCGGCGCACGTGCCGCGCCGACGCGTGCAGACGACGCGTTGCGTGCGCGAAAAATGCAGTTTACATCACCGAACCGTTGTGTTAAAATTGTTTCATCAAATCCAAGAGGGGTATTAAAATGGGTCTGGCAAAAGCGCTTTTCGTGGCAATAGATAAACTCTACGATCCTCTTCAGAACAAGAGAAGAATGACGAAGTTCAAGGACGTCGATTTCGTCATCGACACCGATATCGTTTACGACGAGTCCGCTCCCGATATCTGCAAACTCGACACCTACAGGGTTGCACGCGAAGGCAAATATCCCGTGTTGTTCTACATACACGGCGGCGGTTTCGTGGCGGGCGACAAGAAATACCGTCGCGCACTTTCCCGCTGGAGCGCCAATCAGGGTTATTTCGTCGTCAACGTCAACTACGGTCTCGGTCCCGACTGTCTGTTCCCCGAGCCGCTGCGCCAGATTGTCAGGGCTTTCAACTGGGTGGAGAAACACGCGGAAGAACTCAATCTCGACACCGACAGAATGATTGTTTCGGGCGACAGCGCGGGCGGTTACTATGCCGCTATGCTGGCGTGCGTGACCACCAATCCCGTTATGCAGGAACGTCTAGGCGTGTCCACCAAACTGCGTTTCCAAGGCGCTATATTCAACTGCGGTATCTACGACCTTGCGACGGCGCTTACGGCGAAGGTTCCGTTCGGGCTTGCGGACAAAATCCTCTGGGATTTCGCAAATGTGAAGAAAGCCGACCTCAAGGATTACGAGTGGTACAATATGTGCGCGCCGCTGGATTACATCAACGCCGATTTCCCCGCGTCTTTCGTGACCTATGCGGGCAAGGACTTTTTCTGCGGCGGACAAGGCCCCAAACTCGTCGAGAAACTGAAGTCTCTGGGCGTGCACGTCGAGGAGTACGGTTCCGTCAAGTTTATGGACAACCATTGCTTCTCCCTGACGTGGAAGGGTAAAGCCGCAAGAGCGAACAACGACGCAACCGCCGACTTTATGAAGAGATTTGCCGAAGGCAAAATCTGACGCGACAAGAATGCGCAAGGGGGAGCGGCAAGGTCGCTCCCTCTTTCGATTTGTGATAAGGGACGGAGAATTGCATTTTACATAAACTGTTTCGAGGTTATTATGAAAAAGATTTTCAAAGCCGAAATGTGGGACAAGATGCAGTATCTCTTTCGCAATTATTACGACAGAATGATGCATTGCGTCCTGTACTACGAGGGTGCAATAGACGTGGATAAACTCGGCCGCGCGCTGGAATTTCAGGTGCGCGAAGTGCCCGTCCTCCACAGCCGCTATCACAACAATTTCGTCAGGCCGTACTGGGTGGTGCAGGATTTCGCGCTCGACGATTTCTTCAGCGTGCGCAAGAGCGACAATCTCGAACGCGACGTTATGGAGTTCGCGGAGCAGCGCATACCCATTGCCGCCAACGTGCAGATACGCGTCGGGTTGTTTGTCCGGGGCGGGAAATGCGCGCTGGCTTTCGTCGTCAACCATATGTGTTTCGACGGCGGAGACCTCAAGTATTTCATCATCAATCTTTGCAAAAATTACAACAAACTGATTGCGGGGGACGAAAACCTCACCATAAAGCACGGCACGCGCGCCTACGACGCCGTTTATTCTTCTATGAGCAAGGAGGACGCCGCCGTCGCAAGAAAGTTGTACCACAACGTCAGCGAGGTCAAGGACAAGCACTATTTCCCGCTCACGGCCAAGTGCCCCGAGGACCGCAACCGTATAATCAAGCGCAAGTTGTCCGCCGAGAAGTTCAACGCGGCGCGTGTCGCGGGCAAGAAACTCGGCTTTACCGTCAACGACGTTATGCTGGCGGTGTATGCGCGGTCTCTTGTCGGTATCGGCGCCGTCGGCGCGGACGAGACGCTCACCATACCGTGTATGGTGGACCTCCGTCGGCATATGGCGCAGGGCGGTCTCGAGACGGGGCTCACCAATCACACGGGATTTATGCCCGTTACGCTCAAGGGCGTGGGCGCGGATATGAAAGAGACGCTGGCAAAGGTTGCCGCGGCAATGGAAAAGAACAAGCAGGACAAATTCCTCGGACTTTATTCGTTGCCGCTGCTTCATCTCGCGTACACGGTTTTCCCGCACTGCATAAGCGAACAGGCGATAAAACTCGGATACGACAATCCGCTCATCGGTATGAGCAACATCGGTTCGATAAAGCCCGCGGAGTACGCTCTCGGAGACGCCCGTCTCGTTGACGGTTTCTACACGGGCGCCGTCAAGGGCAAGCCCTTTATGCAGTTGGCGTTCACCACGTTCGACGGCGAAGTGACTTTCAGCATAGCAATCACGGGCAACGACGAGGACGAAAGAACGGTCAACCGTTTCTTCGACATATTCGTTAAAAATATCGACGAGGTGATTTCCGCGGCGGCGGAATGAACTTCGTGCGGGGGAGGATAAAATGAAGAAGTACGTCAAAGAGGCGAGGGGAGAGGAAGTCGTCGCAACTCCCGCGGGCGCCGCGGAAGCAGCGGCAGTCGCGGAAGAGAACGTCGCGCCGCAACCCACCAAAAAACAGTCGCGCATAGCCAAGGTCAGTTTCGTATGGACGATAATCAGTATGATTTTCGCCATTGCGTCGGGCGTGACTCTCATCACGAAAAACTGGATTCTCGCGCCTTATTCCTACATTATGCTCGGCTTCCTTGCCGCTTACGCCGTGGTGTTCATCGTCGTCGTCGCGCTCAACGCCAAGGATTCCAAGACCGGCAAGTCGAGAGTCAAAAATCTCAAGAAACTGTTCGGGATTTTCAAACTCGTCACCAACATAGTTTTCCTTGTCGTCACCGCAATGTCTATGGTCGGTGTCGTGCAGGCGGACACTCTGGACGGATTGTGGAAGTGGATTGTCATCGGCGCCAACATAGCGATTGCGGGCGTGCAACTCGGTCTCAAGATAACGCTCATTATCCTCAAGGCAATCTTCAAGAAAAAAGGTCAGCAGTACGCCGTCAGGGTGGCCACTTACGTTAACGGTCTGCGCAAGGACAACAATATCCGTACCGCGGTGCACGCAAAACTTTACAATACCGAAAAGGTAACGGACGCGGCGCCCGAGACGCCTGCCGTTTCCGTCCCCGTAGCCGAAAACGCCGATTCCGAAACGGCTGCCGTGAGTGAGACTGCGGCGAAAGAGGAAAAACCCGCTTCGGCACCGAAAAAACAGCAGTCGGCAATGGACAAAATCAAACTGTCGGGGCAGAAGGCAAAGGAGTATGCCGCGATAGCGAAGGAACACGCCGCACGTGCGATAGCGGATATGAAAGCGGTGGGTAAAGGAGAGCAGGAAGCGCAAGCCGCCGAGACGTCGACGGCGGTGGCGGCGGACAGGGAAGAGCCCGCGAAAAAGGGTGTTTCCGCCCGCAAACCGAAGAACGGTAAATAACGTTCCGCTCCGTCGGCGCGGAGCGCGAAGAGAAACATCGGACAAACGACAAGGGACGCAATCCGCGTCCCTTGTTTGTTTTGTGTGCGTTAAGGTGTGTTGCGCTTCGGGCAAACGCTTTTTTTGCCGCGTACTTCAGAGAGAAAAGAACTCTTTTGCGAGGTCGGCGGGGTCGGAGTAGAACACACCCGATTCCGCAGCCGCTTTTTCGCTGTACACACAGCCGTTGCCGAGTGCCCTTTCCGAACTCCACATAAGGAAGGGTACGGGTTCGCGGGAGTGCGTGAGAATGGACACGGGCGTGAAATGGTCGGGCATAACGAGCATAGCGAAAGGTTCTCCCTTAGCCTTGAGATGCTCGTATACAGGTCGGATTATGCGCGAGTCGATGGCTTCCACGGCTTTGGTTTTCCCCTCGGGGTCGCCCTGGTGTCCGCATTCGTCGGGGGCTTCGAGGTGCAGGAAAACGAAGTCGCAACCGTTGTCCAGAAGGTCGCAGGCCGCCTGAGCCTTGCCCTCGAAGTTCGTTGACAGAGTGCCGGTCGCGCCCTCCACGTCAACGCTCTTCATTCCCGTGCCGATGGCAATTCCTTTGAGCAGGTCGACCGCGCTGACCATACCGCCCGACAACCCGTAGCGTTCCTTGAAACTTTGAAGGGCGGGGCGGGTGCCTTGTCCCCAAAACCATATGCTGTTTGCGGGATTTTTGCCGGATAAAACCCGTTTTTTGTTGATAGGGTGGTCTTTGAGCAATTCGTACGACCTCTTTATGAAATCGGTCAGTTCTGCGGAGAAATCGCCTTTGGGCAGGTAGTCGCCTATTTTCCTTCCGCTGATGTCGTGCGGGGGAGTGAGCGTCATCGACGTGCTGCCTTTGCCTATTATCAGGCAGTTGCGGTAACTCACGCCCGCATAAAAGGCAAACCGCTCGTCGCCCAATTTCTCGTTGAGGTAGCGGAAAAGTTCGCGCCCCTCTTCCGAGGTGATTTCGCCCGCCGAATAGTCGACCATCGTCTTGTCTTCGAAGTTCTCTTCGTCGCCGAGGGTGACCAGGTTGGTGCGGACGGCAACGTCGTCGCTTTTCATATCTATGCCTATGGACAACGCCTCGAGGGGACTGCGTCCCGTATAACACTCGGCGGCGTGGTAGCCGAGCGCGCCGAGGTTGGCGACGTCGCTGCCGGGCTTGAATCCGTCGGGCACGGTCTTGACGAGGCCCGTTTTTGCCGTTTTGCAAAGGAAATCAATCATCGGCTTATGCGCCGATTCGAGAGGCGTTTTGCCGCCGAGCGCGGGCACGGGGTAATCCGCCATACCGTCTGCGAGAATTAGTGCGTATTTCATATTCACCTCGCCAACATCTTAATTCTTTTACCTGCCTTTGTCAAACCGTTAAAAGGCTTGCAAAAGACCCGTCGTTGTGTTAAATTTAGTTGAGTAAAAGTGCGCGCGTGCGTCGCGCACGTGCGGTGCGACTATGGCAAAGGATACCGAAAATCCGTTCCGCCGCCTGCCCGTCGGAAGCATAATTCCGGAGGGGTGGCTGGGCAGACAAATCGAAATCGTCAACGCCCTTCAGAAACGTATGGGCGCGGATACCGCGTTGCTTTCGGGAGAGGCCTGGAAGCGGGGCGAGATTTTCCCGAGATACGTCCGCGGGCTTATTTTGCTTGCGGGAGTGCTCAACGAGCCCCAATTGCGCTCCAAGGCGGACGGTTATATGCACGCCATATTCGACGCCGCGGGCGAGGGCGGGGATTTCGCGCCCGCGGAAACCGACGGTGCCGCTCCCAAGACGGAAGCCGTCAAAACTCTTTTGTCGTATTACGAACTGACGGGCGACGAGAAGGCACTCGTTACTCTCAGAAAATTTTTCAAGTACAGATTCAACACTCTTTCGGTCACTCATTCGTGGTATCACGCCCGCGCCAGACTGCTGGACGAAATAGAGGCTATGGAAGCCGTGTATCGCACGGGCGATTACGAGTGGCTCAAGGACCTTGCCGAAGCGCTGAGGGACAAGAGCCCCGACTGGTTCCGCCTTGCCGTCAGATTCCCTTACAAAAAGGCCGCCGAGAAATGCATATCGCCTTCAGCGGTCAAAAAGGCGTTGCGCACGATTGAAAATGCCGAACACCCCCGCGAGACCAAGCGGTCGAAGCCTTTCACTCCCGAAAAAACGGAGGCGGAATGGAAGACGCCCTCGCATCAGTTTCTTGTGGAGACGGACGCGGTGAATCTTGCCAAAGCCGTGAAATATCCTTGCACTTACGGCGCTTTTATTGGGGACAGGGAACTGAAGCGACTGTCGCTCCGTCTCATTGCCAATCTGGACAAATTCCACGGCAACGCCACGGGAATGTTCGCGGCGGACAGACGGTTGGGCGGCACTTCGCCCGCTCGCGGTATAGACGTGGAAGCGGCGGTCGAAATGATGGAGTCCCTGCTCACCGTGCTCGAGAGCACGGGCGAGTGCGTTTGCGCGGATATGCTCGAGCAGATAGCGTTCAACGTCATAGGCGCGGCGGCGTTCGACGACGCGTCGGCCGTCGAAGACGTGCTTATGGTCAATCAACTCGAGTGCTCGGTCAGGCGCAAGGAATTTTTCTCGTCGTACGCTTTCGGCAATGCGTTTGCGCGCGGCGGAATAACCCGCGGCGGGGTGGCTCTGCTGTCGGCTTATCCGCTTTTCGTGCAGTCGCTTTGTATGATGAGGGGCGCCGACGAACTCGACTTCTTCACCTATGCACCCTGCACGGTGAACGCCACGGTTCGCGGTGCCAAACTCTGCATAAAAGAGGAGACGGGTTATCCCTTCCGCAACACGGTGGTATTCAAAGTCACGGAAGCGGACGGCGACGTGGACGTGCGCATAAATTTCCGAGTGCCGCGCTATACGACTATGCAACTGATATCGGGCGGGCAGACCGTGGCTTCCGGGGCGGGGCTTATCTCCGTCAAGTGCACGCTTAGGACGGGCAGCACCTTTATGCTCAAACTCGACATACCCCTTGTTGCGGTCACCAACCGCGATTCGTCGTTGTCCTTTGTCAAGGGCAGCGTGCTTATGGCGTCCCGTCTGGGGTTCGAGACTTCCGCCAAAAACAGCCCCGCGGGAAGCGTGGCCGAAGCCAACGCCGTCAAGAAATGGAGTTTCTCTCCCCTTGTCGCGAAAAAAGGGGCGGGAGGCAGGAGAACGTTGTACGACAGCGAACAGACAATCGTCAACAAAATGCCCGAAAAGCCGTTTGACAGAGACAATCCGCCGTTTGAACTCCGTTTCAGGTGCAAAAACGTGCTCAACTGGGACTTTGACATCAACGGTTTTTCAGCCATTCCGCAGGCACCCAAATTTTCCGAGGAAGCGCTCGAGCGCGCTTTCGTGCCGTTCGGGTGCACGGCTGTAAGAGTGGCGCAGTTCCCGCCCTGTTTCAGAGGGTGACGGATTTCGGAGGGAGGAATGCGAAATCTCGAGAGGGTTTATTCCAAATCGGAAAGGATTGTAGTCAGGGCGCGGTTCTCAGCCCTCGTTTTTGTCAAGGAAATTTTCCTTGCCGCCGTGCTCGGCACGGTGATAGCCCTGCTGTGGGTTTATGCCGCCGACATTGAGCGCGCATTGAACAAGTCGTTCGACGGCACCGTTCAGTGGCTTACCCCGCAGAATCTCAGGTGGGCTCTGCTTGGGGCGGGGTGTCTCGTTCTGCTGGTCACGCTCTGCGAAGCGGTTAAGATGTACCGCAGGGAAATAATCGTGACCGAAGACAAGTTCGTTTTCAAACAAGGTGTTTTCAAAATAACCAGCGTTATGCTGCCGCTTGCCGAAATACGTTACATCGACGTGCATCAGAATCTGATTCAGATTGCTTTGGGTTACGGCAAAATACGCGTGATTACCGACGGCGAAACTCCGTTTGTCATCAAGGGGCTCGTGCGCCCCGAGAAATTCGCGCGCAAGGTTATGAAACAGAGCGGTTCTATGCGCGGGCAGGCGTTGCGGCCGCAGTTCAGTCTCTCGGCTAAGACCAGATAATTGCTCTTGCCTCGCGACCTCGGCGCGTCGTGCCTGAAGCGAACCAATCATTCCGTATAATAAAACTAAACCCCGCAGACGGCGGGGTTTTTTGTTGCGTTTTGACAATGCCTCAGAAAAGCACCCAGTTGCCGGGGGAGACGAACAGCGCGCTTACGACGGCGAGCGCCAGGGCAAGGACCGGCAGATGCAGTATGAAGAACCACAGGGAATGTTTGCCGACAAAATTGAACGGTATGTTCCATTTGCCGTCCAGGAAGGGGAACAGGCTGCACCGACGCGCGTAAAGCAGAGGCCCCAGAACCGTGCCCGCGAAAAACGAGGCCGCATTGGGAATGAGAGAGAACAGGTCGCCCGGAGACAAATCGGCCTGGTCGTAGAAAAGCGACGGATTGCCGCGGAAATCCTCGGGCGGGAACACTATCCCGAGCCAAGTCGGGGTGTCGGCGGGAGGGGTATAGAAGAAATAGACGAAAACGACGACCAGAACCACGGCAACGCACACGGCGGAGCGCGCGAGTTCCGAGCGGCGACAAATAAGGTCTATGGCGGCGTAGGCGAGTATGCAGACCGCGTAGAAATGCAACACGCCGAAATTGACGATTATGTCGGGCATACTCAGAAATTCGGCGAGCGCGTATGTGACCAGCGAATAGACGATTGCCAGGGCGGCGAGAATTCCGCCTCTGCGGAAATTGGAGCGCGAAAAAGTGCAGGAAATACCCGATATGATGAAGAAAACGGACACCACGAGCGGGTGCAGTACCTGCCGTGCCTCGCTGTCGAAAAAGAACCAGTCGCACCACCTGCAGAATTCTGCCGTCGCGGAATCGCCGACCAGATATCTGCCGAACCAGGCGGGACCGAACACAAACGCGATAAGCATCGCGAGGTGGTCCAGCATCATAAGAATTATGCAAACGCCGCGCAAAAAATCCAGTTCCCACACTCTGGTGCGGGGACGTTCGGGTGCAAGAACGATTGAGGTGTTCTCGGTGATGAGCGCGGAAGCGTCGTGGGTCATCTGCATATCGTGAGCGCCCGCGCCGATGAGGCGCAGACGGAGTTTCTGTGGTGTTACGAGGATAGCACAAGCGCGTGCGTATGTCAAACGCGCGGGCGCGCAGTCGCCCGCACGTATTGACCTCGCCGACTTGCTTTGTTATAATGATACGAGGCGAAATCGCCTGAAAAAAGGGAGGAAATGCGTTATGAATATTATCCCCAGACCAACAATCGTGAAAGAGACGGACGGCAAGTTCGTTTTCGGCGTGAAGAGCGCGGTGGAATGTCCCGTCCCCGCGGCGGTGGAACTGCTGTCGGGCGTCATTGCCGCTTCAGGGCGTGACGGAGTCGGCAAAATGAGTTTTGCGATTGCGCCCGTGTCGTCCGATTACGAAATGGACATTACTCCCGACGGAATATCGGCGCGTGCTGCGAACGAATCGGGTCTTTTCCACGCGGCCGTCACCATCGTGCAACTGCTTTTCGCCTATCCCGACGGAATCCCTTGCGCGCATGTCGAGGATAAACCCCGTTTTGCCTACCGCGCGGTGTTGCTGGACGTGTGTCGTCACTTTTTCGACGTCGCGACGGTCAAGAAATTCATCGACTCGATGGCGCTGTTCAAGTTCAATTATCTGCATTTCCACCTCAGCGACGACCAGGGGTTCAGGCTGCAGGTCGACTGTATGCCGAAGTTGCACGAAATAGGTTCGGTTCGCGCCGAGACATTGGGCGACGGAAAGGTGCATAAGGGATATTACACAAAAGCGGAAATAGCCGACCTCGTCGCGTATGCGGGGGCGCGCGGAATAGAAATCGTGCCCGAGATAGACGTGCCCGGGCACATGGGCGCCGCAATCGCCGCATATCCCGAATTGTGGTGTTCGGGGCGTCCCATAGAAGTGCCCACGGATTTCGGCATACACGACAAGGTGCTTTGCGTGGGCAAGGAAAAGACCTACGATATGCTTTGGGAAATGCTTTCCGAAATAGCGGCGATGTTCCCGTGCAAACTGTTTCATCTCGGCGGTGACGAGGTGCCGAAACTCGGTTGGGACAAATGCGAGGACTGCCGAAATCTTATGCGCCGCGAGGGGCTCGGAAATTACGAGCAACTGCAGGGCTATTTCACAAACCGCGCGCTCAGAATGCTGGAAAAACTGGGAAAGACCGTCATTCTGTGGAACGAGGCGCTTTTCTCGGGGCTGGTTGACCACAGCGCGATTATTCAGTACTGGGCGTTCGGAAAGCGTTCGGCGGACGCCGTGGCGAAGGCCGTGTCCGAAGGCGGGCGCAAAGTGGTGGTCAGCCGTTGTGCGAACTATTATTTCGATTATCCCTACGGCGTGACTCCGCTCAAAAAGGCGTATAAATTCGAACCCGTGCTGGCGGAATTCGGCGCCAACGGCAACGACTGCGTGTTCGGCGTGGAGTGCACGCTGTGGACGGAGCACATCGCCGACGAGGAATTGCTTTTCCAAAGGACGCACCCGAGGGCGGCTGCCGTGGCGGAAAGCGGCTGGAGTGCGGCGAAAGACAAGGATTACGCCGATTTCGAGGCGCGTCTGAAAGCGGTACTGCCGATGTTCGATTTCTTCAACGTGCCGTACACGCCGCTTGGCAAGTGCAATCCGTCGCTGTTCGGCAGAATACGTCAGAGTTCCGCGTGGGGCGTCACCAACCAGAGCGGCGCCAATAAGGATTCGGCGCGCAACTGGCGCAGTTCGCATATGACTCCGCGCGACCTGTAAAATCTTCGCGCGGGTGCACGGCGCAGAACGATGTAGTCGACGCCGAAACGCGAAAACCCGCAATCTGACGCGGCGAAATGACAAACCGACAATAGCAACCGCTACCGCTTCGGCTTTTTCGGAACGTGCGGAAATATTAACTATAATCAACACTCGACGACGGGTGTAAAATACGGTGGTATATGAAAACCGAAATTTACGGAAATTACGGCAAATGCGCGCGCTTCGAGCGCGGCGGCACCAAGGTGCTTGTCACCCTCGACCTCGGCCCCAGAATCATATGGTTCGGCACCGAGACGGTGAACTTCCTCAACGAAGACCGCGAAAGAAACGTCGATAAAGGCGGCGAATATTTCGACGAGAACTTCGGCAAGGGAACGAAGTGGTATCTTTACGGCGGCCACAGGGTCTGGAAGTCGCCGGAGGACCTCGAGACATACGTGCCCGACAATGCGCCCGTCGAGGCGGACGTGCGCGAATACGGCGGCACTTTCACTTGTCGCGTTGCCAAGGGGCTGGATTTCACCCTCGACATCGAACTCGACGAAAAAGGCGCCTTGACCGTAAAGGACATCGTATCAAACAAGGGCGATGACCGCACTCTTGCCGTATGGGGGCTGACCGTTATGGCTAAAGGCGGCGTTATGGTTATGCCGACCAACGACCCCGTGGACGAACTTAATCCCGTGCAGAACCTGGTGTTCTGGCCCTACGACGACCCGCAGGACGCGCGACTTTCTTCTACGCGCGAGAGAATCGCGCTGAAGTGGGCGGACAATCCCGCGGCAATCAAAATCGGCACGTTCTCCAAGAAAGGCGTTGCGTATTACGTGCTGGGAGACAAGGCGATGAAGTGGGAATGCGCGCCCGAGGAAGGCGTGTACGGCGATTTCTGGTGCAACTTCGAGAGTTACACCAACAATCACATTCTCGAGGTGGAATGGCTTTCCCCGCTCCGCGAACTGCGGCGGGGTGAAAGCGCGACGCTTGTGCAGAAATGGAGTCTTGTCGCCCCGCCTGCGGAATTGCTGAAATAGTACGAATCAGGGGTTTGGCGACAAAACACGAAACGTGTTGCGGTTTCGGGCTCTTGAGCGATGATGTGCCTTATGGCGGTCGGATGCTAGGTGCAAAAACAAGTTCGGAGCGGGCTATAAAACACGAAACGTGTTGCAGTCGCGGTGGATGCGCTTTGGGGCGAAAGAGTTGCGGGGCACGAATCGTGTTGTGTTGCGCCCGATACCGTCTGGTATATTGTGCCGATGACACGTGTCGCGGGTAATTGCGGCTCGGTGTCGGGTCTAAGATAGTATTGGCTGTCGGCGGCGCTTTATGCGTGCGCCGCGCGGTACGCCCCTCGGGGCGAAATAAAGGAAGCGACTGCTTCGGGAGAATGTTTATGGAAAAATTCGTGCCGTCGTCCGCCAAGGGCGACGAAGTCAGATTTCTTGCCGTGTCCGCACACAAGGACGATATGGAAATGTTTGCGTTCGACGGAATCGTCAGGGCCGCTCGCGGCGAAGGCGGTTTTGTCGGGGTTGTGCTTACGGACGGAGGTCAATGTCCTCGCGCGCCTCAGTTTGCGGGAGTGTCGGACGAGGATATGGCTCAACTCCGCACCGCGGAGCAGAAACGCGCGGCGGAGGCTGGCGGATACTCGGCTCTTTACCTCTTCGAGCAGACTTCCTCCGCGGTCAAAAAGCGAGACAAAGCGCTTGTCGACGGGGTGACGGAGATACTGGAGTCGTTGCCGCGCCTCGACGTGCTGTATACGCACAATCCTTTTGACAGGCACCCCACCCACGTAGGGGCGTTCTGCGTCGCTATGGACGCCGTGAGGCGCCTGCCGGACGATAAAAAGCCGCTGAAGATTTACGGTTGCGAGGTCTGGCGCGACCTCGACTGGCTGCCCGACGAGGTCAAGGTCGAATTCGACGTCAGCGGGGAGGAGAATTTCGCTGCGGAACTTATGTCTTCTTTCGTCACCCAGAATGCGGTCAAACGTTACGACATAGCCGCTCTTGCCCGTCGTAAGGCCCACGCCACTTTCGGCAGGAGTCACGAGGGCGACACGTCTACGGGCTTGATTTACGCCGTGGATATGACTTCGCTCGCTTACGGCGACGACGCCGACACGGAAGCGTTCGTGCGCGACATCCTCGCGCGGTTCGACGGGGATTTGCACCGCATATGGAACGCCTGAAATCCGCGCGTATTTGACGTGCGTTGCGATAAGGCTCGGCGAGAGGCGCATACGCGCTCCGCATTCCGTGTGCGTATACTACCTGCGCGGCAGGGTGCGTCGGCGCGATATTAATCCGATTTTTGTCAAGAGGTAACGGGAGGAAATTTTTTCCTGCCGTTTTTCTTTCGGGTGGAAGGCGGAAAATTTCGGGGAAACGGGTAGTGCGCGCGACGAAATTTTTCGGATATCAGCATAATATTTCCGTCGTTCGACGAATGCAACTATTTTGCAGAACAGGCGTTTATAATGCTTATTTTGACGTTTTAACACGCTTTTTCGACAAAATCCGTCTTTGCACGCGCATCGCTGCCAAGTTCGCGGGCGCGCTGTTTTCGCCGCAAAAATCGGGTGGGGCAGGGGTGTTCCGCGAAGGCTCATAAAGCCGGTTTTAAGGGTAGTTAAATGTAATTAACGGTATTGACTAGCGGGCGGTTGTGGCTTATAATTCATACTGTCTATTAGTCTCGCGTGCATCGCGTGCGCAATGCGTGTTGAAGGCTCTTGGAGGGAATTATGAGAAAACTCAGAACACTCTTGCTCGTCCTCGTGATGTTGTGCCTCGTCTGCGGCACTCTCGCTGCCTGCAATCCCAACGGCGGCAACACCACGGACCCCGACACCCCCGACGAAATACCTCCGTCGAACAGCGTGTCAATTGCGAGCACGGCGGCTTATGCGGCTTTCAGGGAAGCGGCGCTCAATACATACCCCGGCAACTACTTCAACTTCGGGTTGACGCTGGGGCTGGATTACGTCAAGGACGAGAGCGGTCGCTACTATTCCGTTAAGTTCCAGGCTGCCATAGACCCCGCTAACGACGATAATTCTCAGTTGCTCGTCGAATTGCTGAGAACTTCCGCCGACGGTAATACCAGCGAAGTGATGCTCGGGTTCTATTACTACGACGGCACCGTCGTTTACGACTGCACCAAAATCAAAAAGGGTGCCAGCGTGGTGAAGACCGACGACCTCGACCTCACCGCGATTGCCAAGGCGGTCGACACCGCTCTCGGCGGCACCAGCATCGGAAGCCTCATCATCGACAACCTTCTCAGCATAGAACTCGGTCAACTCGGCACCATCGAGGGTCTCCTCGGTATCTTTATGGGCAAGAATTCCCGTATGGTTACGGCTGCCGACGGCACCGTCGAGTATCAGATTCCCATCAACATTGCTTCCCTCCTCAGTGTTGTGGGCGGTCTCCTCGAGCCCGGCGGACTTCTCGGTTCCTACAGCGAACTCGTCAACCAGATAGGCGATATTCTCGGTCTCGACCTCGCGATGTTGCCCGCCCTCGTGGACACTTCCGCGATTTATATGATTGCCTCCGTCAGGAAAGGCGACGACGGCATCAACCGCCTCGTGGGCGGTCCCTCCTTCCAGATAGGCCTCGACTTCAACACCGCGGGCACGTCCCTTGAGGACAGCGTCGGCATTATAGAGAGCGAACTCGACATCAATCTCGGCATCGACGAAATCTCCGTCGGCAAGGACGCTCCCATTCTCAACGTCAGGGATTATCTCGTTTCCGTCAGAGAACTCGACATCGACAATCTCGACGAGTATTCTCCTCTTACCCTCGAACTCGGGCTCGAACTCAATCTCGACCTCAGGAAGAACAGTTTCGAAATCCAGACCATTCTCGCGTCGCTCGGCTCGCTGCTCGGCAACGTTTCCATCCCCGACGCGCTCAAGACCCTCAACATCGACATTCAGGAGGACACCTCCCTCACTCTCGCGCTCGATATTTCCGCCGAGATAAATATGCGTGACCCCGCGCAGACCAACCTTCTCGTCACCATTACGGGACAGGACGGCAAGGTGCGCGGCACCGTCGCTTATGTCGGCTCCGAAAAGGCTTTGTTTGCCGACCTCAGCGGCATTCTCGGCAGAGACGCGAAGATAAAGGTCAGCGACTTCAACCTCAACGAATTCCTGTCCGAGCAGATAGACGGTCTGCTCATAACCATACGCGACGCCATAGCGGGGCTTTCCGGCAGCGCACAGCAGTCCGCGCAGGCTGAATACGACGCGGCCGTCACCGAACCCATCGCGAACGGCGATTACGTCAAGTACTATGTCGCTTCGTCCAGCGGCGACGAACCGGCGAACCTCGACACCGTCGGCCTCATTCAGGCAATACTCGGCGCCATCGAGGTCGATATGGACGGAGATATCTTCAATATCGAGGGTATCGGCGTCACCCTTACCAAACAGATTATCAACAGCATTCTCGGTCTTGCCGGTGTGAACGGAACTCTGCCACTTATGGGCGACATAAGACTGCAGTATGCCAATCCCGGTTTCGGCGAAACCAAGACAATCGACATCACGGGTCTGGCTCTCGGCATCGACGACGGCAACGGCGGTCTCAAGACTCTTGCGGACGTCGGACTCGGCCTCAGCGTGAGAGTGGGCACCGTCGGTGACGCGGAATCCTACGAAAACACCCTTGCGGCTATCCGTGCCGCCAATGCCAACAACGAGTACGCCAACCTGCTTACTTTCTCTCAGTTGCTCGACATCGCGAATGTGAGCGTGGCGGACATTATCGCCAACGTCGGCACCGTGAGCGTGGATCTGTCGCTCGGAATCGACATCAACGCAATCGGCGGAGATTTCCTCCAGTTCGGTTACGACAGCAACGATATAGTGCTTAACCTGCTCGCGGCTTTCGCGGAAGAGGGTATCGACGGCAATGCCGTTCTCAAACTGGCGGCGGACGTCAACCTCGCTTCGCTCATCGTCGCGGACCCCGCCACCGGCGGAATCAAATTCAACGCGGCGGGGCTTCTCGACTCCAATCTCTATCTCGCTCTGCTTACGGGGCCCGACGCCGTGCCTTCGCTTGAACTCTGGCTCAACGGCGGTGTGGTGTATCTTTCCACCGAACTGCTGGGCGGTATGAACATAAAAGTCGACCTCGCGCCCTTCCTCGCCGACGCCGGCAGCACGGCAACCGCAGGCAGCGTCGTCTCCGACGCGCTTACCGCGGCGGGCGGCGACGAAAGCACTTCGCTCGACATCAACGTTATCCTCGCGCTGCTTGCCGGTATCGGAGTGGGCAACACCTACATCGACGTGTATCTTGCCGCTTTCACTCTCACCCAACTGTTCGAGACTCTCGGCCTCGACCTCGGCGGAGTGTCCATCAAACTCATCGGAGAGGGTGACGAAGACGCCACCATCACGGGCGGCGTGAAAATCGAACTCGGCGACGGACTCAACCTCGGTCAGGCGGGTATAGACGTATATCTCGGAATAGGCAAGAACGCCGACATAAATATTTCGCTCGGCGGCTTCGGTGCGGGAATCGGCGCCAACGCCAACGCCGTCATTCCCGAGGACAAGGCGAACGCTTGTGTGAACGTCCTCGAAAATCCCTTCGTCTACCTCTATATGGAAGCGGGGCTCGAGGCCTTCATAGCGGCTCAGGGAATACCTCTCGGCGAGGAATTGGGCAATATAGTGGTCGGAGAGGATATAGAAGTGGGATATTCCTTTGAAATAGAAGGTTATCTCGACCTCAGACCCATTGTCGCGAAACTGTTCGGCGGCGAAATTTCCTACGTCGGAAATCAGACCCGACTAGCAATTCAACTCAGCAAGAACAAAGGCACTGCCGAAGAAGAAGTTCTCATCGGCGTATATTACAAGGACGGCAGGGCTTACCTCGACCTCAGCGCGCTCGGCATTGCCGCCGCTTCCGTCGAACTCGACCTTATGGAACTCCTGGTCGGCGTTGCTATGAAGGACGTCGAACCTCTTGCCGGCGGTCAGGCTTACACTGCCGACGGCGAGGTGCAGGACGGCACCGAAAACGTCAAGACGGCCATTGACTTCGCTCTCAAGATAGGCTCCAAGGGCTTCACGGTTACTCTTGTGCAGGGACTCACTCAGTTGCTCGCGCAGTATATAGCCGGAATAACCAATATGGAAATCGACGCCCTGCTGGCAGTCGATTGGTCCGGCGCCGAGGGCAGC
>USGA01000004.1 GCA_900554085.1 uncultured Clostridia bacterium
GGCGTGTGCTTGGCTGCGGCGCCCGAGCGCGAAGCGCGAAGGTTTGTGGTGCGGCAATAGCCGCACCACAATGCCTAAAAGCCGCACTTGTTTATTCAAACACCCGCCATAGTGCCATAAGATTTTTTACGTATGATTTATATTTGCTTTTTGCTTCAAAAAGTGCTATAATTATATCGTATACTAATACGCATACGACGATCCTTGCCGGCAATAGCAGCACGGCAACGACCCCTTATCCAAGCAATATCATGACCTTTGCATTACGGCAGAGTTTTTGTTTTTGAACTCACCTGCTTTTGCCTATTGCGGATAAAAGTTTTTCTGACAAGCGCAGATATAGTAAAGGGCTCCCGAAGCTGTTTTTCGGCTCACGGTCTTTTATTGCCTGAAAGCTATTGTAAGTAGAGCAATCTTGTTTTTAACGCGATCATATGATATACTTTTTACGGAGGCGTCAATGAAAGATACCGCTAAAAAAGTCATAGCCGCATTATCTGTCGCTGTAATCGTATTGACCATATTACTGGGAGGTGCCATAGCGGTTTCCGTAATTGTTGTTTCGCCCGGGCGCAGCGACGGTACTGCGTGGTTTTACGTAGACGGCACGCTTTATCGTGCCGTTAAAGTCGAAAACGGCACCGTGAGCTGTCCCGATGTACCTACGGTCGCGGGCATGGTATTTGACGGTTGGTACTCCGACGCTGACTACACCGGACAAAAAACGACCTTCCCCGCACTGATCGACGGCGACACGGCATTCTATGCGCGACGCATACCTATCTCCGAAGCCGACAACGGTTATATGTCCGCATCGATCGCGATCGACGGATCCGTTGTCGTTGCCGATAAAATGAAGCCTGTAAACGGTATCAATAACGGTCCTGTAAACGGTATCGGAATATTCGATGAGCCGTATATCGACGCTTCGGAATATTTTGCGAATATGGGAACTCCTTTCGTACGTTTGCACGACACGGAATATCCGTTCGGAAGAGACGGCTATGTCGACATACACTGCGTCTTCCCCGACTTTTCCGCCGATGAAAAGGACATAACCAATTACGACTTCGATAAGACGGACGAATATGTGCGATCGATACTTACCGCCGTACCGGATGCCGAGATCATTTACCGTTTGGGAGAAAGCATAGACCATACGGGCTCAGGCGGTTATACCGTAGTCCCGGAAGACATTGTCAAGTGGGCAAATATCTGCACGGAAGTCGTACGTCACTACTTTTACGAGTATGGCATTCGATTTTACGAGATCTGGAACGAACCCGATCAACCGGCAATGTGGAACGGCACTCTCGAACAGTATTACGAATTATATCGCGTAACTGCGCAGGCTATCCGGGAAGAATTCGGGGAGCAAGTCAAAATCGGAGGACCGGCGCTTGCGACAAGTACTACCGAAACCATCGGGGCTTTTCTTAAAGCCGTCGATGGCTATCCTCTGGATTTTCTGTCCGTTCATGCCTATCGTAGCGATCCTGAACAATACAACTCCGATCAGTATTCCGTTTTTAAAAATATGCTCGCGGAACACGGCTATTCAAATGCGTTGCTCATACTTGACGAATGGAATTTCGTATCGGGATGGGACGAAGGATCTCTCGCTGACAGCTACCGCATTATTTCTTCGAACAAATCTGGGGCGTATGTTGCCGCCTCGCTGATCGCTCTCCAAAATTCGGCTGTCGACGCCGCTTTGTACTACGATTCGCAGATGACCGGTATGTGGTGCGGCCTTTACTACAAACCGTACTTCGATATCGGCAACGAAAGTCTTTCCGAATTGATCGAAGCGTATATGGCAGGCGGCGCGGAGGCATTGAATTCTTTTATGCGCAAGCTGCTCGAAGAATACAAAGACGAACCATTACAACCGCTGTCAGGTACGTATGCGATGAGCGCATATGATCGACTCTATTCGATGACTTCCCCGATGCAACTCAGCGTCACTACGTCCGAGCATGGATTGTGGGCGATCGCGGTCACCGATATATCAGACGGAACAACCGGGATGCTTGTTTCCAACTGCGCCGACACGGGTAAAAATATCGTGACAAACATCAGCGGCGCGGATATTCCGAACGGAACTGTCGTATCGGGTACTGTTTGGGAATGCTCTGCCGACGGAAAGCCGCTCAATGCAACCATTACGGATGGCACGGCGGTATTTGCCTTGGGACCGTATTCATTCGCCTATTTCGAAGTACAGGCGTAGCGCACTTGTATGCCTGACTGAAAAAACCGCCGCACTCAAAGATAAATACGACGGTGTGACAAAAGAGATCGAAGATATTTATTACAAAGGCTTTTCGGACGAGGAGGTCAAGCAATTTGAAAGTTATCTGAAACGCATCCTCAACAATTTGGGAGGCTGATATGGACGAAGTAAAGATACGCGATATACAAGTAAAAACCGTACTCACAAAATCAAACCTGCCCATAGCCGGTTACTCGGTAAATCCCTATGTAGGCTGCACGCACGCCTGCAAGTATTGCTATGCTTGTTTCATGAAACGGTTTACGGGGCATGACGAGCCGTGGGGAACCTTTCTCGACGTAAAGCATTGGGAGCCGATCAAAAATCCGCAGAGGTACGACGGGCAGACGATGATCGTAGGCTCGGTCACGGACGCTTATAATCCGCAGGAGGAAACGTTCCGCCGGACGCACGCCTTTTTAGAGCAGATGCAGGGCAGCAGAATAAACCTTATTATCACCACCAAGTCAGATCTTGTGCTGCGCGACCTTGATTTGATAAAGACTTTCCCGTCTCCCCTTATAAGTTGGTCGATAAACACACTCGACGAAAATTTCAAGAACGATATGGACAGCGCTGTTTCCATAGAGCGCAGGATTGCGGCAATGAAAAAGTGTCACGAAGAAGGCATTCGAACAACCTGCTTTATATCGCCCATATTCCCTGAAATCACCGAAGTATTTGACATTGTTGAAAAAATCAAGGACTTCTGCGACTATATTTGGCTGGAAAATCTGAATCTGCGCGGCAATTTCAAGGCAGACGTCATGAACTATATTGAGGAAAAGTACCCCCCTCTTTTGCCGCTGTACCGCGAAATCTATAATAAGAACGATACGACCTATTGGAAGATATTAGACCAAAAGGTTGCGGACTACGCCTGCGCAAACGATTTCATGTATGTAATCGACGAAGAACCTTTCCTGCGCAACCCCACAGGCAAACCCATCATTATAAATTACTTCTATCATTCGCAGATAAAGCAATCTGCTAAAAAATAATCGCAGTACCCGTCAAAACCCTTTTGAAACGAAAAATTGAATTTGGTGGTGTAGCAATACTTGATAAAAAGTGTCCATAAAAATATGTGACAGTCTTGATATGAAAGAACTCGAAGCACAGATCGCAGGACTTGACTTTGACATCGGGCAAGAGAAACAACGCAACTATACATATCTTTCACCTGAAAGCGTAGAAAAGTATTTGAACTCGATTATATGCGGCGACATACAGGAAATGCCCGTGCGGAAACTGATAGTGAAAGCGTTTGTGCGAGAAGTGATACTCGATAACGACAACGTAACGATAACATATAACTTTACCGAAAACTATACGAAGTATAGAGTTACGCAAGAAATAATACAAAAAGTGCAAAGGCAGTCTCGAAAAAAGACTGCCTATAATAAAAATTTGTGTTCGTATAAACTCCCACCGCTTCCGCCAGAGAAACCCGCTCTTTCCGAGCGGGTTTTACTGTTTGCGCGCGATGGTATTCTTTACCTGTCGCTGACGCGATTGGCGCAACGGCGCAGCAATCGCTGTTCCGTCGCTTCGCTCCTTACGAACCCACCGCTTCCGAAAGAAAACCCGCCTGCTCGGCGGGTTTTCAGTGGTTGTTTCAAAATGCGATTCCGCACCGTCCGTTTACGCTTCTAAGTGCAAGCGGTCGATAAGACGGGAGTTGACCACACACACGCTTGAGGGAGTGATGTCCGTCACCGTGTTGTCGTAACTCCACAGATAAAGCGGGTATTTCAAAATCCCGAGGTCCTCGAGGGCGCCGAGCAGGCTGTCTTCGAAATCGCTGGTGCTTATGATGTTGAACCTGTCGTCGTCGGTGGTAAAGTTGTCGCCCTCGGGGAGATAACTCCTGACCGTGAGACCGGAGGACATAAACGCCACGTGTACGTATGTGCCGTTATTGTAGTTATAGCGGAAAGGCGCAAGGTAGTCCGACGAAAGCACGATATCCCGAAGCAGGCTCTGCACGAAATCCACGGCGCTGCTGCTGCCGACCGAACTCAGAGCGTCCTCGAGAGTCTCGTCGGGGATGAAAGAGCCCTGACTGATGTCGAACCAGCAATACGCGTCAAGGAAACCTTCTATCGTGAGCGTGGTTCTGGTGGGCGCGCCTTCGGGCACGTTGGGAGAACCGCCCGCGTCGGTGCCGTTATAGTCTGCTCCGTACTGGAAGTTGGACGGGCTGAGACAGTTGGTCAGGACGCAGTTGCGCATAGTAAGGTCCGTGAAATAATTTGCGGGGCATCTGACGTGAATACCGCCGCCCGACGTGTTGCGGATAATCGTGCCCACCACGGTGATTTTTCCACCTGTCATAGACATAGTCGAGCGTGCGTTCTCGAAAATGGAGTATTCGACGAGTTGATTCTCCCACATAGCCTGGTCGAACCGCAGGCAATAGCCCTGCTGATAGGTCTCGGCCTTGATGACCCCGTCTTCGGGCACGGGATTTGCTCGAAGCGTGACATTGGACACGACCATATTGCTTTCCTTGACGGTGATGATTGCGACGCTCTTGTTATTGGGAGAGCCGAGTTGCGCGAATTGCGTGGTATAAACCGTGTAGCCGTTGCCGTAGAGGCTGGCTTTGGAGTCTATCGTCGCATTGCCCTCGACTGCAACGGAATTGGCGAGCACGGCGTCAATCCCGCCCGTAAGCGCGGACTTGAGTTGCGAGTAGTCCGACACCTGCACACCGTCGATTACGTAGAACGAGAAGGAAGCGGTCGAATATTTGGAAAGCGCGGGGTCGTCGTATTTGGGATAACGCGCGCTGACGGTGACGGTGACCTTTGTCCTCTCGGAGAACAACCCGTCCGCCTTTATTTTGTCATAATCGAACACGAGCACGTTGTTACTGAAAGACACGTAATCCGCGAAATTGTCCACTCCCTCTATGTCGAGTGCGAACACAAATGCGGAACAGAACTCTTCCGCGCTTTCGCCACTGTCCGCTACGGGATATCTGATATCGACGGTATAGGTGTTGTCGACAATGTTCTGACCGTCGTATTTACCCGTGGCCACAACGGTTTGACGGGCAAGACCGAGTTGCATCGACGCTTCGGTATCCTCGAGTTGAAGCACGGCAACCTTGCGGGCGACGGTAATATCGAGCGACACGGAACCTACTCCGTCCACGTTTGCGGTTATTGTGGTGTTGCCGCTTGCGACGCCGTATACGTAACCGTCGGGATTAACCGTCGCGACGGCGGAAACGCTCGAAACCCACGAAGTGACTTCGGGTGCGGGGTCGCTCCTGAGGTCGGATTTCCAATCCACGGTAAGCCACAGCGGCATACCGTCCTTTTCGAGCACGTAACCGTCGGCGGTGAAATACTCGGAGCCTTTTATAACAAGTTCGTCCTCGCCGCAGACGTAAAGAGTCACGGGGTCGTTGCCCACGCGGAAACTGGCTTCGTCGGCATCGGAACCGATAACGACGTTGCCGTCCTTGATTTCGCAGTTGGTTATGGGAGTGACGTCGGAAGCGGAAAGACCGAGGTCGGAAAGAGCCACCGTCCTGAGATGCGTGTAAACCTCGCTGCCGAAAGCCGTCGCGCCGCGTACGACGTCGACGGTGAATACCGCTTCGATTATTTCTCCGTCGTCGCGTGTGACGGAAACGGATATTTCCGCACTGCCCTCGCTTATGCCCGTGACCACGCCGTTGTTATCCACCACGGCGACTGCGGGCGCGTTGCTCGCCCAGACGGCGGAGCGAACCACGGCGTCTATGGGCGTGAAGACGGGAGTAAGAAGTATGCTGTCACCGACGTCCACGGTGGATTTGCCCGTAATCCTGATTGCGGACAACGCCCCCGTGACGCGGACGGAACACCTCGCAGACACCGAACCTTCGGCGGTAACCGTCAGGTCGAACGTGCAATAAGCGGCGACCTTGAGATATCCGCGTTCGTTCGATTGTGTGCCTATAAGGTCGGTGTGCGTGGCCTTGTCCTGTTTGAGGAACTCAACGTAATACTCGCCCGTGACATCGTCGATACCGTCGCCGTTTGCGTCCGTTATTTCGGAGTCGAGCGGCGTAATGCCGGAGATTGTCATCTCGACGTCTGTATTTGTGGCGTGGGCGGGCGAAACGGTGACGCCCATTATGCTCATAAGTTCGTCGACGGAATAGTAATCGTCTGCGGAATAGGTTATTTCCAAATCGACGTTACCGTTTTCCAGCGTGACGCTTTCGACGGGAATGTAAGCGCGAATAGAGACGAAGTTCGCAACCAGTCCGATAGTCATAACGACTATGAGCGGGACGATTACAAGAACGCCCATCATTATTTTTTTCATTCGGAATACCTCTCAGGCCGCGCGGTTAAGGCGCAATCTTCTGGTAACGCTTGTCGAGATTGACATAAAGCATAGTGAGGCTTATGCCGAGAATGACGAGGGATACCATAGAGAGTATGAGATAGACGTCTCCGAGCCCGTCGACGACGCTGAAACCGCCGATTTCGATGGGCAGGAAGCCGAGTATCATAGCAACCGCGCCGTAAACAACCGCCACGAGGATACCCACGAGGAGGGACAGCGCAAGGTTCTTGTTGGCACTGACGAGTTCGCCGTCGCCGACGACGTTGAATATCGGCGACCTGACGTCGGCCCATATCGCGAGACAGGTGAGCGAAAGCACCGTCATTTCGGAAATGGCGAATATGCAACCGATGTCCAGCGGACTGAGCAGATTGCCCGCCTGCTCCGTGCCGAAAGCCGCGGCAACCACGATGCAGGACAGCACGACGGAAGCGGTGGCGACTATGGCGTACAGGAACAGTTTGACGGAAACCTGCACGGTGTAACTTACGGGAATAATCTTTGTGTGATAGAACGCGTTGCCCTCACGTGATATCGACGTGGAGGCGAACGAAACGATTATCGCGACGAAGATGATGATGACCATAAGGGTGAGACCGGGAACTATCGCCGCGCCCACGCTGTCCTTTCCCATAGTGGCTGCAAGGTCGTTGCAGTAGTACACCATAACGGGTGCCGCGACCGCCATCGCCAGATACTGGAAGGAATAGTTGAAGGAACGGAGTATGAGATAGAACTCACGGTGCAACAGCGTGCCGAAAATCGTGCGGCAGGTGTTGGGCGTCTTTCTGTGGAAGGACACCTTTTCGGTCTCGATGCCGTTGAGAATGGTCTTGTAGTAGAACTTCGCGGTGACAAAGTACGCCGCCACGCCTACTGCCGCAGTCATCAGGAAGATGTACAGGAAGGACAGCCCAACCTCCGCGCTGGAGAATCCGTAGGGAGTGCCGGACAGCAGCGTAGCATACCACTTGAAAGGATAGCATTTCGCCGCCACGCTCCTGTATTGCAGAATC
This sequence comes from uncultured Clostridia bacterium, assembly GCA_900554085.1. Lineage (GTDB taxonomy): Bacteria > Bacillota > Clostridia > Christensenellales > CAG-917 > Limadaptatus. The sequence goes on from USGA01000004.1 coordinate 7,645, forward strand.
ATAGCCCCCGAGAAGAGGTTGACCTGCTCTTCCCCGAGATAATTGAGAATTCCCTTGAGCGCGGTCATGTAAAGAATGAAGCCCGCGCAGATGAGACCTATCAGAATGATGAGCACCAACAGGAACTGGTTTTTGACGAAGTTGGTGAGAATCATCACGGGAATCGCCACAAGGTTAGCGACGAAATAGGGCAACAGCACCGCCAGAATCATAACGCCGATGCTGGCGAAATAGTAGCCCGCGCCCGCCTTGGTGACCACGCCGAAAACGATATAGAACGGCAATATCAGCAGCGCATTGATGATGAGATTGTGAATGAAGCAGTAGATTGACTTCGCAATTAGAATTTCCGCGCCGTTGACGGGGAAGCGGAGCAACAACTCGTTGTCGCCGCTCATATAGAGGTTTTTCACGACGTTGCCTATCGCTACCGCCGTGGCAATCACCATCGTGAACACCGTGGAGAACACGAGGAACTCGTAACGGAGTTCGGAACGCACGATAAACATATCGGCGAGGTAATAGATACCCAGCACGAGGATACCGTAAACGATGAGGGTGAAAAGTATGTTCAGTGCGCGTCCGATATGCGTCTTCACGGGCGTTTCCACTCGGGAACCGAACCGTGAGCGCAATTCGAGCCGCAGCAACGTTTTAATGCTGAGCCAGGAAATGCCGGTTTTCATACGTCAGTCCTCCGCGTCGGTTGCCTTTTCGGAAACGGCCACGAAACCCGCGTCGGCGGCTGCACTGCTCTCGTCGACGACTGCGCCGAGGTCGGGGCGGAACTCTTCCTGCTCCTGCGCGACGTAATCCTCGAACAGCCTTCTTTCGTAAGTGCCGGTAATCTTGAAAAACCTTTCCTCGAGATTGGCTTTGTTCTCTTCGTTGCCCGCGAGGTCGAAGCAATCGATGAGGTGTCCTTCGTTTATGATTGCGACGCGGTGGCACAGTCTCTTGACGAGGTCGAGGTTGTGACTGGAGAAGAACACCGTGTTCCCCTTCGCGCAGTGCTCACGCATATAGGCGATGATTTCGGCGGTGGACTGCGGGTCGAGACCCATCATAGGTTCGTCGAGCACCCACAGTTTGGGCTCGTGAATGAGGGCGGCGATGATGCAGATTTTCTGCTTCATACCGTGGGAGTAGGACTTGATTTGTCTGTCGACGGCGAAGCGGAGTTTGAACAGGTCGAGGAACTTCTCCAGCCTTTCCGTCCTGTCCTTCTTGGACACGCGGTAGAGGTCTGCGACATAGTTGACGTATTCCCTGCCCGTCAGTTTTTCGTAGACGGAGTGATTGTCGGGAACGTAACCCATATTCATTTTGGCTTTGATGGGCTCTTTCTGAATGTCGTAGCCGCACACTTCGATGGAACCCTCGTCGAAAGGCAGGATACCGGTCAAACATTTTATCGTGGTGCTCTTGCCTGCGCCGTTCTGCCCGAGAAATCCGAAAATTTCGCCGGGACGGAGTTCGAAGGAAATGTCGTCAACCGCAACGCGGTCGCTCTTGGGATAGACTTTCTTGAGATTGGTTATCTTTAACATCGTATTTTTCTCCTGAAGTTATTGTGCGCATATGCGCAACGGAATATATGAAAAAAACCTGCGCACGTCGCGCAAGCAGAATTATCCGAGGTGAAAATGCGGCTCAACTGAGCATTACGGGTGACACCTTGACATACTCGCAAGGCAGCGAAAATCTGTTTTTCCTGTCGGGAGCGACATTGTTGCTCGCCGCGCGGACGCCGCTGAAACCCGCAAGGCGGTTGCGACAGGCAGCCCGTGCGGGCAGCCCCTCGGCAAGGGGCAACGACTCGACAAGGGAAAGGCACAATCCGGAAAGTCCGAACAGGCAGCAGGCGTTGAACATAGACCGAAGCATAATGAGGTCCATTGCCTGCAGCGCGTAACTGCGCATCACCGTCACGGCGACGCAATAGGTTGCAGCGGTGGACAGTGCCGTGCGCAGCCCGACGGGGAGTTTTCTGAAAAAGAGAACGACGAGAAATACGCTCCCGCCTAAAAACATAAGTCCCGCGAGACCGATGAGCGCGCCTATCGCACCTATCGCAACTGTAAGCAACTCGGACATTCTCTGACCTGCCGTGTTTCGATTGACTTGTATATTTTACCACGCGCACGAAATCAATGTCAAACAATTGACGCCCTTTGCGGCACTCCGCGCGTATTGCGTATTTGCATAGGTTATATGTCCAAAATATAACAATAAACTGCGCTTTTATGCAATACGTTCTTAAGAATTCCGCGCTTGCGTCAGCCTCGCGACAAGGACGTACGTCTCTGCGGGCACGCGCGGGGAGCGCCGACGGGCGCGGCCGGTGCGCGGCTTGCGCCCGCATTTCCCGCATTTAATGTTTTTTCGTCAACTTGACTTATTCTCCCAAAGGGTGTATAACTCCGATAGCACATTTTAAGGAGGTGGGGTATGAACGTTGACGAACTTCTGTTGCCGCTTGCTCTGATACTCCTCGTTTCAAAACTTCTCTCGCTTGTAGGAAAGAAACTCGGGTTGCCTCAGGTCATAGGAATGATTCTGGCTGGCATTCTTATCGGGCTGATTAAATATATTCCCGGGCAGACCGTGCTCACCGACACCGCTCAGGACGGTCTTTCCTTCCTCGCCAAGATAGGCGTTATTCTCATTATGTTCTCGGCGGGTCTCGGCACCGACCTCAAACAATTCAAAAAGACGGGCGTTCCGAGCGTAGTCATCACAGTTATGGGCGTGGTGTTCCCGATGTTCTTCGGTTTCCTCGCGGCGGTTCTGATGCTGCACGGCGGAGACTTCGCCGGGCTCAGTCAGCACGACCTTTATTCCTGCCTGTTCTACGGAACGGTGCTCGCCGCCACCTCGGTTTCCATTACCGTCGCCGCGCTTAAGGAACTGGGCAAACTCAACACCAAAGTCGGCACATCGATTGTCGCCGCCGCCGTTCTCGACGACATAATCGGCGTCATTCTGCTCTCCCTGTTCATCAGCCTCGACACCACCGGCAACGCCGGCGACATCGGCAAGGCAATCGGAATGATGATAGCCTTCTTCGTCGCCGCGATAGCCGTCGGTATCGCGCTGCGCTACCTCATCAAGTTCATATCCAGGCGTCACCCCCACACAAGGCGTATCCCCATCATCAGTTTCGCCATATGCTTCCTGTTCGCATACGCCGCCGAAACGTGGTTCGGCGTGGCGGACATCACGGGCGCGTATGTCGCGGGTCTTACTCTCGCGGGTCTGAGCGAATCCGAATACGTCGACAAGAAGATTGAAATCAGCAACTATATGATTTTTGCTCCCGTATTCTTTGCCAATATAGGCGTTACGGCTTCTTTCGACGCCATAAGCGCAACTATGGTGGGATTCGGCTTCGTATTCGTGCTGGCGGGCATGCTGGGCAAATTCCTTGGGTGCGGACTGGGCGCCCTCGCCTGCCGCTACGGAATCAAGGACAGCGTACGCGTCGGCGTCGGTATGATGGTACGTGCCGAGGTTGTCCTTGTGTGCGCGCAGAAAGGCATCGACTGCAATCCGCAACTCATCGACCCCGCAATTATGCCTTTCGTACTTATCCTCATAATAGCGACCACCCTGCTCACTCCCCTGCTTCTCAAAATCTCTTACCGCAAGGAACAGTCGCTGCCCCCGCTCGACAACGGCGACGGCACGCTCAGCATTCCCCCCCACCCCTGCATAATGAGCGACATTCCGGAGATAGGAGGACCTCCCCCCGTCGACGGCGACTTCCGTGGCGACGCGGAAAGCGTCGAAGCGCCCGCAGACAATGCGGATTGCGGAGCGGAAGCGGCGTGCGGAACCGAAGAATCGCCTTTCGAGGACAAATAACAGGCGCTTTTGCGCAGGTTGCGTCGGACTTGACGACCGCAATCCAATCACAGCCGACAAAAACCCGTTTTCGTGCGAAAACGGGTTTTTTCGTTTAACCTGAAGATTTATCTGCCTATACGTGCCGGACTCCGCAAAGCCCTGCACCGCGAAATCACTTGATTATCGCCTTGTCCCAGTGCGGGTCGGGCGCGAAACCGAGCAGTTTCGCAACGCACCCCGCCACGCCCGACAGACCGAACTCGCCTTCCGCTATTTCCACGTCGGCATTGAACACGATGAACGGCACGGGGTTGAGGCTGTGCGCCGTGCGCACCGCGACCGCACCTTTCTTGTTCTTCTCGAGCATTTCGTCCGCATTGCCGTGGTCGGCGGTAACTATGAGCACCGCGCCGTTCTTCTCGATGACGGGCAACAGTCTGGCCAGACCGAGGTCGACGGCTTCCACGCCGATTATGGTTGCGTCGAGGTTGCCCGTATGACCGACCATATCGCCGTTGGGGTAATTGCAACGTATGAAGGAATACTTTCCGCTCTCCACCGCTTCGATGACTGCGTCGGTGACTTCTGCGGATTTCATCCAGGGACGCTCGTCGAAGGACACCTTGTCGCTGGGGATTTCCACCCACGTTTCAAGCGTTTCGCTGAATTTTTCGCTGCGGTTGCCGTTCCAGAAATACGTCACGTGACCGTACTTCTGAGTCTCGGACACGGCATATTCGTTGACTCCGCGCTCGGAAAGAAACTCGGACAACGTATATTTGATTTTCGGCGGTTCGACGAGGAAACGCTTGGGAAGTTTCAGGTCTCCGTCGTACTGCAACATTCCGGCGTAAAGCACCTTGGGCATTTCTCCTCGGTCGAAAGCGGAGAAATCGTCGTTGTCGAACGCCATACTCAGTTCGATTGCGCGGTCTCCGCGGAAATTGAACAGCACCACGCTGTCTCCGTCGGACATAGCGCCCACAGGCTTGCCGTCCTCGACAATTACGAACGCGGGCAAATCCTGGTCGATGACGCCTTCGTTTTCTTTTCTGAATGTCTCTATCGCTTCCGTTGCGCTCGCAAATCCCCTTCCCGCCCCGTAAACGTGAGTGTAGAATCCCGCTTTCACCATATCCCAGTTGGCAAAATAACGGTCCATTGTTATCTTCATTCTGCCGCCGCCGGAGGCGATACGGGCGTCAAAAGTCGCGTCGTTCAGTTCTGCGCACGCCTTTTCCAGTTCGTCGACGTAGACGAGTGCGCTGGTGGCGGGCACATCCCTGCCGTCAAGCAGCGCGTGCACGCGGACTTTCTTTATTCCGTCCGCCTTGGCTCCCTTTATGAGAGCGATGAGGTGGGAAATGTTGCTGTGCACGTTGCCGTCGGACAGCAATCCGATAAAGTGCATAACGGAGCCGTTCGCAACACAGTTGGAGGACAGTTCGCGCCAGGCCGCCGACTTGAAGATGTCGCCGCTTTCAATGGCCTCTTCCACGAGTTTCGCGCCTTGCGAATAAACCTGTCCGCAACCGAGAGCGTTATGTCCCACCTCGCTGTTGCCCATATCGTCGTCGGAAGGAAGTCCGACCGCAGTGCCGTGCGCTTTTATGTAAGTGTGGGGGCACTCTGCGAGCAGTTTGTCCAACGTGGGGGTGTTTGCCATAGTGACGGCGTCGCCGAGACCTGTTTTGGATTTGCCGACCCCGTCCATAACAACAAGAACAACTTGCTTTTTCATAAAAAACCTCTCGAAGCCGCATAGCGGCTTTTATTTTCAGCCGAATTGTATCACACCGCCCCGCCTCAGTCAACGAAATCGGGGCGCGACCGAGTTTTGCGCAGTTAGACGACGTCGTTTTTCAACCGTATACGCCCCGCAAAAAACGGAAGCGGCGCAAAAACGCGCCGCTTCCGCATTGCAATGATTCACTGTCGGACGCACCGTCACACAGCACCGTATCGGAGCGGGCGGGCGACCGCGGTCGGACAATTTCAGAAATTGACGACCTTGGAGAAATCCTCGGCTTTGAGGGACGCGCCGCCGATGAGACCGCCGTCGATTTCGGGCATAGCCATAAGTTCGGACGCATTCTTGGGATTCATACTGCCGCCGTACTGGATACGCACTCTTTCCTCGGCGCACTTGGGGCAATAGAGTTCCGCCATAGTGTCGCGGATAACCTTGATTGTGTCGTTGGCGTCCTGAGCGGTAGCAGTCTTGCCGGTGCCGATTGCCCACACGGGTTCGTACGCGATGACGATGTTGTCGAGTTCGTCCTTGTCGATGTCCTTGAAAGCGGCCTTGGTCTGACGGGTAACGACCTCCGCAGTCTTGCCGCTCTCGCGCTCTTCGAGCAATTCGCCCACGCAGATGATGGGTTTGAGGCCCGCGGCAAGCGCAGCCTTGACGCGCATATTCACGGTTTCGTCGGTCTCGCCGAAATACTGTCTTCTCTCGCTGTGGCCGATGATGACGTATTCCACGCCGAGTTCGGTGAGCATTTTCGCGCTGATTTCGCCCGTGAAAGCACCTTTTTCCGCCCAATGGACGTTCTCGGCGCCCACCTTGATATTGGTGCCTGCGGTCGCTTCGACTGCGGCGGCAAGGTCGGTGTAAGGGGTGCAGATAACGACGTCGCACTTAGCGTCCTTGACGAGGGGGATAAGGTCTTTGACGAGAGCCTTGGTGTCGGCTATGGTGTTGTTCATCTTCCAGAAAAATATGACGGGACGGGTCAAACAAGGGGTTCAGCGCGCCGATTTGAGCGTTGAACCCCCGTTTTCGCGATTTGCATTATTTGTCGTTGAGGCAGGCAATGCCGGGAAGCACTTTACCCTCGAGGAACTCGAGAGAGGCGCCGCCACCCGTCGAAATGTGGGTCATCTTGTCGGCATAACCGAGTTGTGCCACCGCCGCCGCGCTGTCGCCGCCGCCGATGATGGTCACCGCGTCGGTCTCCGCGAGTGCCGCCGCAACCGCCTTGGTGCCATTTGCGAAGTTCTCCATTTCGAACACGCCCATAGGTCCGTTCCAGACCACGGTCTTGGCTTTGCTGATTTCCTCGCTGTACGCCTTGACAGTCTCGGGACCTATGTCAAGCCCCATCCAGCCGTCGGGAATGTCGCCCGCGACAACCTGCGTGTTTGCGTCGTTGCTGAACGCGTCGGCTATAACGTTGTCGACGGGCAGCATAAGTTTGACGCCTTTCTCCTCGGCTTTTGCCATAAGGCTCTTCGCGAGTTCGATTTTGTCCTCTTCAAGCAGACTGTTGCCGACCTTGTAGCCCATTGCCGCGCGGAAAGTATACGCCATTCCGCCGCCGATGATGAGCGCGTCGCACTTGTTGATGAGGTTGTCGATTACGCCGATTTTGTCGGAGACCTTGGCACCGCCGAGAATGGCGACGAAAGGACGGGCGGGATTCTCAACCGCACCGCCGAGGAATTTGAGTTCCTTTTCGATGAGGAAGCCGCTGACTGCCACGGGGGCGAATCCGTACTGAACTATTCCCGCGGTGGTCGCGTGGGCACGGTGTGCCGTACCGAAAGCGTCGTTTACGTAAACGTCGCAGAAATCGGCGAGTTTTCTGCACAGTTCTTCGCTGTTTTTCTCCTCGCCCGCATCGAAACGGGTGTTTTCGAGCAGCACGCACTCACCGTCCTTGAGTGCCGCAACCTTGGCGTGCGCGTCGTCGCCCACGAGGTCGGTGGCGAACGTCACTTTGCCGGGGAAAATTTGAGCGAGTCTGTCCGCAACGGGCTTGAGCGAGAACTTCTTGGGGTCGTTCTTGAGAGCCTTGGCGATATACTCTTCCTTGGCTTTTGCCTGCTCTTCCGCGGGCAGAGCCTCCACCGCTTTCTTCTCTTTCTTGGTGAGACCGAAGCCGGGGGTGAAGATGTTGTGCGGCTTGCCGAGGTGGGAGCAAAGGATAACTTTTGCGCCGTGCTCCATAAGATACTTGATGGTGGGAAGGGCGCCGTTGATGCGGTTTTCGTCGGTGATAACGCCGTCGACCATAGGAACGTTGAAATCGACGCGGGTAAGGCACTTCTTGCCCTTGACGTCGATATCCTTGATAGTCATTTTGCTCATAGGGATTCTCCTTGTGAAAAGTTGCGCAATGCGCTTTTTTTGTCTGTAGTATTATAGCACACGCCCGCGCGCATAGCAAGAAAATAGTCGGGCGAGAATCACAAATTTCCTTAGGATAACTTCGCCGCCTCTGCCCCTCAATCCGCAACGGCGCGCACGCGCTCGGAAGCGACGCGTTGCGCCCCGCCTGCGACCGCGCGCCCTGACGGGCGAACCGCGTCACGACGCACTATGCGCGCCTTTAGAAATTCACTTGGTCGATGAAACCGTGCTGTCTACGAGACGATAAGTACGCCTTGCGAAGAGTTTTCAATATGCGTATCCCGCAGGTGCGGAAATGGCCGTCATAATGGCTTCCATATTGACCTGCCTCGCTTTTTTATAACACAAAAAGATGTCGATAAGCGGCCACAGTCCCAGCGTCAGCCAGCCGAAAAGCAGTTTTGCAATGCCCAGCCCGATGTCGCCGACATAGAATCTGTCGATTCCCAGACCGCCGAGAAAAATCGACAGCACAACGGTTATACCCGCCGACTTCACCGGCAATGTTATCAGATAATCGAACATATTGTCGGGTGCCGTGCGCAATGCGTTCCCCACGGCGAAAGCCGACCCCGAGGGCAAGTCCTCGGAAAAGCGTGCAAGCAACGCCACCACCTTGTCTTCGGTCATAACTCCTCCCGCGACGTCCTGCAGTCGTGTCGCTCCGCTCGAAACCGAGACGGCAAGTAGAACGTCGTCAATATAATAATAATCCACGCCGCAAAAGGTGTCAATGGGCACGGACGCCGCCTCTCCTGCACTCGCCGCAACAAGCAACTTGCCCGTAACAAATTGTCCGTAACAAGCGGACGGATTGCGCCACGCTTTCTCCCCGCCTATCGCAACACGAAAAGTGCAATATCTCCGTACACGATTCGTGCTTATTGAAAAATCGCAAGCAAACAGAGCAATAAAAAGGCGAAAGGAGTTTCCTTTCGCACAAAAAAACGCTACGTACGAGTCCAATCAGAAGCGGGTCAAATGTCCCGCCTCGGCGAGCCCGCAAAACCCGTTCTGCCGCAGCGCTTCGTAAACTGCCACGGCAACCGAGTTGGAAAGATTGAGCGAGCGAGCCTCCGCCCGCATAGGTATACGAACCGTGTTTTCATAATTGGAGCGCAAAAGTTCCTCGGGCAGACCTTTGGTCTCCTTGCCGAAAATCAGGAAATCGCCCTCGCGGTAAGAGGGCGCGTCGTACCTATTTGCAGCCTTAGTTGAAAAGAAATAAAAAGAAGGCGCCCCCTCCGCACGACCGAGCGCGAAGGTTCCGTCGACCTCGACGAATCTTCCCGCGGCGTTCCGCACAAAGAAATCGGCAAGATTCTCGTAGACGACAAAATCGGTCAGGTGCCAGTAATCAAGCCCCGCACGCTTCAGGGCGCGGTCGGATATGTCGAATCCGAGCGGTTTTACAAGATGCACCTTGCACCCCGTCGCCGCCGCGGTTCTCACAATGTTGCCCGTGTTCTGAGGTATCTCGGGCTCAACCAGAACAATATTAAACATAGTGAATTTTTTTATCTCCCTCGTTTTTCGCGCACCGCCCAATTCCCCGAGCCGTTCCCGACACGCATTCGGAGACTTCAAATCCGCGGCAGTCCGTCGGTCGTCTTCAAGAACGA
>USGA01000005.1 GCA_900554085.1 uncultured Clostridia bacterium
ATGTTTCCTCTGCGAACATATCGGCGAAAGCATGCACGACGTCTACAAAACGGATGCGAACGGCAAGCCTGTAACCCTGCAAAACGAAGCCTTCCGCGTGGCGTGGCGGTGCTTCGGTGACATTCGCAATCAACTTTCCCACATCATACAAATTGACAAATGCCAACCGAAAGACGTGACCGAAGAGATGGAGGCCTTCGCCGAAGAGCGCGACTTTGTAAAAGCGGACAAAATCATCCGCAAAATCCATTGGTTTGTGAAGACGATATTCCCTGTATTCCTCAAATTGTCTGTACTCCACTAGGCGTATTAAGTATTCAAAACAAGGGAAAAGATGTCTGTTAATTTGTCAGGGTGTAAAGAAATAATTTGTTTGCAGTTTAGTTTATTGCAGGCGCTTTCGCCAATGCTATGCACGACCGTGAGTAAGTTTTGATTCCCATTGGCAGACATCAAATTTCCCGTACCGAATGTGTTCGCGCACTCTTTTACAAATGTTTGAAAGTCATCGTTTACCATTGTTACTTTGACCGTGTGAATTTTGTTATCGGCATCTATACAGTTTACTGATATGCAGCCTTGTCCTTCTGTTTTCACAATCCTGTACATACACTCTGCGCTTGATACATCTTTGTTTGAAGATAAGTTCTTTCCTTCTTCCGATGGGTAAACGAAGACGCTAAAAATTTTTGAACCCATGGTTTTGTCAATTTTTGTACCAAAACAATCATTTCCGAGAGGGTAGGCGTCTCTCTTGTAATAGAGATTAAGAATATAGAGAGCCCCCAGTATGCGAATCAAAGTCCCCACAGTCGCCTTACTTAAATTTTTAGTTTTATCATGTTTCAGAGCGTTGTATTGTGAGAAATAGTCGTTTTCGGAACCGTTCTCATAATTAAAAGGTTGCAACTTCGGTGCGAAGTTATTTTTAAAGTTGAAATACGGACACACGATAAGCAATGATTTTTTGGTTATTTGCCATTCCTGCTCAAAACTGTTAAAGCAGTCGCCAGGTTTCGCAGGTTCAAATTTAAAGTTTTCTCTGCATAAATCTTTCGCTATGGATTCAATGTCGGTGGCGCATCTCATTATTAAATCTGCAATTGCAACGGAATAAACGTCTATTTGATCGTCGGAGAAGTGGATTGAAAATGATAAATCCAACACGGCTTGCTCCAGCCTTTGATAATTTGTGAAGTAAAGGTTCACTTTATTTTTGTCCATAATATCCCCCTTCTGCTTTTACTATGAAAGCATGATTGAGTGTCGGCCTTGGAATTTCGCCGGCACTTTTATACTTAGGCAAAGACATCGTTGTTTCTTTGTCGTGTCAACAACCCCAACCAGTCGTTTGTTTAAGCGAAGTTTTCATAGGTCTGAATGGTGATGGAGTGCAAGCGTACAACGGCAAGGATTTCATCGACACTATCTCCATTATAATGGAATAATAGCAAACTCTACGAAATTTTTCAATAATATCGAATCGGTAAGATAATTGACTGACACACGGGGTGCCATTTTACGAAATTTTTTCCTTCTCCCCAATTTTTTTACTTCAGACCATATGACGCTAGTCATACGTTTGGCGAATGTCAAGTATTGATAAAGTAAAATTTTGGTGGTAGAATTCGTTCTGTTGGAGAGGAGATGGATTCAAAACGATTTAACAAATTGCTCAGTAGGATAGCATATGATGACGGGGCGTTAAGTGCGCTTTACGACTATTTCTATCCACGGATTGTCTTACATATGAGAAGGACATATCCCTACGCGGAGGCTGACGATATTGCACAGGAGTTTTTTTTAAGGTTGTTGAATTCCCCTTGTAAAACATACGTTCTTAATCCTGCATCATGGGTGTATGCATCATGCGAAAATCTTGCCAAACAGGAATATGCTGAAAGTGCAGCGGAGTATCCCGCAAGTGATGTGTTGGACGGAATATGCACTACTTTTTCGCTGGAAGATATGGCTGTCGTCGGCATACAGGCGCGAGAACTGTTTAAAATATTGGAGGACGATAAGACGAAACGTATAATTTATTTGTACCATTGGGAGGGCTATAATCTTCGAGAAATTTCGGAAATATTGGGCTTGAGCCCGTCGGCAGTTCGACAGAGATATTCGCGTGCAATAAGATTTTTGAAAAAATTTTAAAATTAGGTGTCACATGCTGCGTAAAAATCGACTCCTAGTAAGCGGAGGACAATATGATGGAAAAGATATGTGTTAAATTGATGGCATCCATTATATTAATGGTGTTGCCGATAGTATGCGGCGTGTATATGGTGGGTAGCTGTGCGTCGGGAATAGCATTAGCCGAATCTGACACATGCGTTGAGTATGATCGCATGTTTTGTGGGACAATCGAGCAGTTGGGACTTGTCGATGACGGAATTACATTGGCGCACAAGAGAACATTATACGATGTTGGCATTGAAGAACTCGGGATAGCTTATGAATTCACAAACGGTAATAACAACGGCTACGTTATTATTCTCAATTGTGCTGAGGGGTTGATTGTAACAGAAGCAAGTTGTGCTGCGAAAAGTCCTTACATAAATGTACAAGGAGTTCCAATTTATGTGAAAGAATTTTGCTACTGGGAAGAAATCGATGGAGCATTTTATGCTCTCGATGGAAGTAATGTCGAAGCGACTGCCGAAGAAATGGATACCATATATTCTAATCGCTATTCGGCTGTCGGCGATTCTTTGATAAGTGGAAGCGAAACAATCTATTATTTGTCCAAAACCGAAAGTACGAGTAGTATGGCGCAAGTTATTCCCGAATATTACTATGAGGCCAAGCCTAACGCATGTGTAGCTATATCGGCGGCCAACACAGTAGCATACTATGATAGGTTCTGCGTGGATTTAATAGAGAATTACACACCTGGTAGCGGACTTGGCAATTTTTACCGGTACCGCGACCAAAATCAGACTATAGAAACACTTATTGATCAGCTTTATACCGTAATGCAAACCAATCAGACTGGCTCGGGAACAACAATTGCGCAATTTTTGTCGGGAATGGTTCAATATTGCACATCTAAAGGTTACAGTGCCGTGTTGACAAGTGCGATGTCTGACAACATATTTGACTATGATTTGGCAAAACAAAAGATAGAAGACAAAAAACCCTTGATACTATTCGTAAGCGAAATGGAAATTGCGGAGATTAACACTGGTGTGACACAAGATACATACAATTTACTGTATGGAGCAATATCTCATTCGCTAAGTGTTTTCGGGTACCGTGAAATAGAGTATAGTATGTCGGACGGCTCAACTTTGCAATCGAATTTTATGCTTGTCGCAACGGGGATTAAACGCTGTCCTAAGGCATATCTCAATATGAACGGCATGTTGCAAATTGACGACGCATACATTGTGGACATTACGGAGTGAAAATGAAAAGGAAAAAAGAGTGGCAGAGCATTGCGGAAGAGAGCTTGGATGGATTGCGCAACGATGAATTCAAGGCGGTACTTTTGGCTGAACGCGCGAAACTTAATACGGAGAATGAATCCGCCAAGCAAACCGTGCGTAAAAAGACTTCTGCAAGGAGGTGGGTCCTATCTGTAGTCGGAACTTTAGCAATCGCTCTTGCTGTAATAGTGCCGTGTGTACTGTTTTTGGTGCCTGCCGAAACGGAAGAGGGCGTACCGCTTCCTCCGCATTACGGTTGGACGGACGAACTAGATACCGTCGCCACGTTGGAAGAAATCAATGCCGTGCTAGTGGGTTACGATATAATTCCCGATTATGTGCAATCCGTATCTTTGGTGGTTGATGGTAAAACAGGCGACAGACTGTATTATGACGTGTCGTGGGAAAACTTTGAAGCTATGAAAGGCTGTCGTATAATGATCCTTGTCAACCCGTATTACGAACCATTTGAGATGACTACTGACAGCGAAATGACGGTCGCGGGACTCGACATTGCCTATGCTGTCGAAACGCATTATGACGCCGAATATGATGTTTATGCTTTTTCGGGTTATGGAGAAACTATGATCGCTGGAGTGCGGGTACTGTTTAGGAGTTACGATTGCCTTTCGGAGACGAGCGACAATGGTTTCGCAGAGTTTATAATTTCGGCATTTGCGGTCGAATAAAACGCCCGATGGTTAAGACGCGGGGTCTGTCTTTAGGCAGACCTCGTTTTTTTATGTTTATGCAAATTGTAAATAAACTAACAATTTTAAAATTTTCGGAATTTGCTGTCACAAATTGCGCTTGAACACACTCTCATATAGTGAGAGGCGCAAGAGGTTTTTTACTCGGACGCATTGCATCAATCCGAAATTGCGAGGACAGGGTATGAGGAACAAAACCGTTTTGAAAACCGCGGCTCTTGCAGTCGTATTCGCGTGTCTGCTCGCGTGCGCGGCGGGCACTCTTACCGCGTGCGACAAAACGCCCGAGGAGCACGATGTTTTAATTGAGGTCATCAATCCTTACACCGGGGAGCCAATCGTTTACCCTCACCACGCGAAATTCCCCATGCCCGCAGCCGATACGCCGATAGAGATAAGAGTGAAGGACCGTGTGACGGGCAAGTATCTGACGGACAGCGATCTGAAGGGCAGTTCCCTTGATGCTAGCATATCGGTTTCCGTAGCATGCTATTCGGACTGGAGTAAAAGTTCTTCGGAGTACTCATATCGCAACATAACCAAAACATGGCCGGGCGAGGGGTATCCGTACAAAATATTCAAGATTACGGTAAATTTCACTTATCCGCTGATGACCGAGGAAGCGCTGGACATCGGCTTTGACTTCAGGTGCAAGTGGACAACTGTACGGTTATGGTGCGAGTACATTTAGCGGTCGGGACGCCCGACGGCGCGCGGCGCAGAATGCGCCCGTGAAGGTGATTCGACGGGCGGATTGCTCTCGCAGGGTAAACGGGAAGGACGAATTGCGAAATGGCGGAGGATAACGGTATGACGGGTAAAACAAGGAACAAAATCGCGGCGCTTGTTATTGCTTCGGTGTGTTTGTTCGTGTGCGCGGCTGGTATGCTTGTCGGTTGCGACCGAGAGATAGAACCGCACGACGTGGAAGTCGTGCTTATCAACCCTTATACGGGCGAACCCATGCCGGGACACGGAGCGCAGCTGGAGGAACCGCCGGCGGGTACGCCGCTCGACGTGAGAATCAAGGACCTTGTGACGGGGGAGTATCTCACGGACGAAGACCTGCCCGAAATGACGCTTGCCGCCAGTATAACCACCTCAACCAGATGTTTTATAGATTGGGACAATTATAGCGTGTCAAAAACATACGACAATCCACGCATTATCTGGCCGAGTCACGAACGAGTAGAGGATTATTATCATGTGTTCGATATTATGGTGATTTTCGATTGCCGTCCCGACGAACCCGATAATCCGAGTGAATTTCAAAGGAAATATTTCTCCAAGACCGCTTACTTCAAATTTGAGTATGTGCAATGATCACTAATCCCATTAAAAAAGCAAGGTCTTAATGCATTCTCTTACTAATAAACGGGGAGGTACATTATCCAACAACTTGCCTTAGTTACAAACTTGGTTTTGTGGCGTGTGCTTGTAATTGACAAGTGGCGGCGCACTGATATGCGACACCAGACAAGCACACGCCTTTTATTTTAGCGTGAATTGCGGTATCGAGTACGAAAATTACAATGACGCCGCCACTGCATAGCAATCACCGACGGATATTAAAATCCCTCGGTGCTACTAGAGCTTTCATTCGTTCAAATCATTTTGCCGAATTTCTACAGCATAACAGAGAAACTATAAGGCTTGACAATGAAAAAACCTAAACCGAACCGAGGGTTCAATTTAGGTTTTGACTGGCGGAGGAGCAGGGATTTGAACCCTGGCTACGATTCACTCGTACTACTCCCTTAGCAGGGGAGCCCCTTCGGCCTCTTGGGTACTCCTCCACGCCGAAATTGTTTGCCCGATTATGATACCACGGCGTTGCGGCGGTGTCAATTGTTTTGTGCGGCGGGGAAAACGGCAACGAGTGAAAGTGCGTGAAAGGAAGAATTCATTGCAGTTGCTCGAGCAGGGAACGTCGTATTCGCGCTGAGGGAACAAAGGATTCGGGGCGTGCGGACGGCGCGAGGCGGGAACGGGCGGGCTGTGCGGGCGAAGGTAAGAGAGGGGCGGCGGGCAAGAGCGCACAAGCGCGGACGGAAAGCGGGGGAATGACGCGATTTGCGGAAGAATCTTTCCGGAAAAGAGAAGAACGAGACGGATTTTACATATTTTTTACGCCGTTTGTACAGGCTTTTTACTCCTACCGAAAAATGACAAATGGGTGACAAAAATCGGTGGTTTGAGGGATATGCGGGGGAGTAGACTGTGCTTGAAACAAGGAGGGTTGTATGAACACCTTTGAAAATGTTTTGGCACAAAGAGAAACGGTCTCGCAGAGTGCGGTTGCTGCCGGCAAGAGACAGGCATCGCACGGTAAAATCCGCGTGAAAGCGGCCGAAGCGGTCGATTTCGTGCTTGCCGCGGTTTTTGCGGTTATCGGCGGAGGATTGTGGTATTTCGGTTTTCATCTGCTTGACATAAGAGCGAAAAATCTCGGATACATCAACGCCACCGTGGCACTTGCGGTGATTGCGGGGGCGGCGTTCATAGCCGTTTGCGTTGCGGCTGCCGTGCGCGGCGCGCGCAGGATAAAGGCGAAAAAGAATTGAATTCCGCGTTATGACAAAGTTCGTTAAAGGCAAGGAAAAATTTTCCTACGGATTCGCCGCCGTTGCCAGTTATATGGTGGCGAATATGGCTTCGAGTTATCTCAACATATATCTCACCGACATACTGCTCGTTCCCACGACGTTCATACTCGTGCTTATGATAGGTTCGCGCGTGTGGGATATGCTCAACGACCCGATGATGGGGGTCATAGTGGACAAGACCAACACGCCGCAAGGCAAAATGCGCCCTTACGTCAGAGTGGGCGCGTACATTATGGCGGCGTTCACGGTCTTTCTTTTTTATCCGCTGTCCGGCACGTCGGACGCGTGGAAAATGGTATTCGCCACGTTTATGTATCTGGGCTTCGGTATGGCGTATACGCTGGTTGACGTGCCCGCTATGGGAATGATGAGCGTTGCCACGCCGGACAAGGACGAGCGCGCCTCGCTGCTGTCGTTTTACGTGACGGTTGGCTCGGTGGGCGGACTTCTGCCCGCGGCGTTGTACTTCGTGCTCGACTATTTCGTGCCCCAGAGGTGGATATACTTCGTGATATCCGCATTCGTCGGCGTGCTGGTGCTGTGCGGCTACCTGTGCCTGTATTACAACAGCAAGGAGCGTTTCGCCACTTCGACGGAGCGCATCAAAGTCAAAGAGATGTTCAAGGTCGTGGCGAAAAACAAGCCTATGGTGCTTACGTTGCTTATGTCGATGCTGGCTTCGCCGCGATATCTCATAATGCTGTGCGCCATTTACATCTCCATATACGTCGTGAAAATTCCCGGTATGGAACCCGGTACGGTGCAGTTGCTGCTTTATCTCATAGTCGGCGCGGGAATGTTCGCGGGAATACTGCTGACTCCCGTTTTCTACAAGCGCATAGGATACAAGCGTACCTCTCTCATTGCGGGTGCCATAGGCGCCGTGTTCCTCGGGGCGGGGTTCTTCGTGGGACTCGCCAACATCTATGCCGCGCTGCCTTTTATGATGATAGGCGGACTGGGGCTGGGCGCATACAACACCCTGCCGTATCCTATGGTGGGCGACAGCCTGGACTATCTGGAGTGGAAGACGGGCAACCGTATGGAAGGAATTTGTTTCAGTTTCAATTCCTTCGTGACCAAGTTCAACAATGCGGTAGGCGCGGCGGGGCTGGCCCTCGGGTTGATTGTGTTCCAGTATGTTCAGCCCGTCGTGCCCGGCGAATATCTGCCGCAGTCGGAGTTCACGGTCAACGGACTGTATTCGATGGTGACTCTCGTCCCGGCGATAGGATTTTTGTTGTCGCTGATACCTATGGCGCTGTATGATTATACGGGTGCCAAGAAGGAAAGGATTCTCGCCGAACTCGCCGAAAGGAGAAAGGCCGCGGAGGAGAACGCGGACGCCACGTCCGAAGGAAACGTTGCCGAACCCGCGACGGTTGCCGCGTGCAAGACCGACGGGCACGTTGCGGACCCCTCGCCTATACCTTCGGTGGCGGCGGAAAACGCTTCCGAATAAAACTCTCGGAGAAAGGAATGAAAATCAGAACGGATATAAGGGAATTTTCCCTGCCGCGGTTGCGGGTCGGAGTGCTGTCCGACTCGCAACTGAATTTTTCCCGCAGTCGTCGCCGTTCGGTGTTCGAGCGGAACCTGCTTGCGGCGTTCCGCACGATGAAGAAACTCGGAGTGACGTTCATACTCTTTGCGGGCGATATATGCAATACGGCGAGCAAAGCGGGCTACCGCAAATTCGCGAGGTGCCTTGCCGAGGGATACGACGGAGACGTGCCGCCCGTAATGTGCGTTATGGGCAATCACGACTATTATCTGCGTCCGGGCACACGCGAACGGCAGCGCAGACTGTTTGAGTGCGAACTTGGGCAGAATCCTTACGCGCATTTCGTGGTGAACGGCTGTCATTTCATAGGAGCGTCGCCCGATTGCGGCAGTATGTCGAGAGGATACGAGCGCATACTTCCGTGGCTGGAGGAGCGACTTCGCGAAGCCGAGAAAGACGGAAGCGGGCGGCCCGTTTTCGTTTTGACGCACAATTCGCCGCGCGGCACCGTGTACGGCAGCGGAGAGTGGGGCGACGACAGCCTTGCGGAAATTTTCGCGAAGCACCCGCGCGTGGTCAACTTTGCGGGTCACACTCATTATTCGCCGCTCGACCCGCGCATAATGTGGCGGGGAGAATATACCGCTTTCGGAACGGGTTCGACGTCCTATGTGGAAATGGAAAAAGGCAAGGCGAACGGCAGTGTGCCGCCAGAAGCGCATACCGCGCAGACCGGCTGGGTTCTGGATATAGAAGATGACAGAGTAACGGTTGCGTTGTATAATATGAAAGACGGCAGACGGGAAAGGCCCGTCCTCAACCTTTTCCCCGCCGCAGCCGAGGGTTACGCGTGCTCCGACGCCGACATTCCCGTTATGCCCGCCGAAGAAGGCGCCTGGAGAGAGAAAGACGGCACGGCGGAAATCAGTTTTCCGAGCGCACGAGGCGCACATTCCTACAGGTTGGTTTATTCCGACGGCACGGTGCAGGAATACTTTTCCGATTTCTGGAAAGGCGGCGCGGCGGTGACCGGCACACAGACCCTGACGCTGTACGGCAAGAGCAGAGGAATCTACCAAATCAAGGTTTATGCTGTCAATTCGTTCGGAAAAACGTCGGATTGTTGCACAGTAATCAAAAATGTGGAGATAAGGCGCAAGCGCCGTTACAGGCGACGGCTCGCGCCCGACGTAGTGTATTGAGAGACTTTCGGAGTTGCAAGGGATACATATTCGACCTCGACGGAACGCTCTTCGATTCTATGGGATTGTGGGCGGAGGTTTACCGCACGGCGTTGAGACGATTCGGCGTCGAAGAGGTGCCCGCCGATTACATACGGGAGGTCAATTGCAGGAGCGTGACGGGCGGCGCGCTTTACACCGCGGAGCGCTTCGGACTGCCTGCGAGCGCGGAAGACGTAATCGCGGTGTGGAAAAGCATTGCCGGAGACGCCTACGCTTCCACCGTCGAACTGAAGGAAGGGGCGGCGGAACTGCTTGCCTCGCTCAGGGCGGCGGGAAAGAAAATAGGTATAGCAACTGCGTTGGACGAAAGTCTGGCTTTGCCTTGTTTCAGACGGCACGGTATTCCCGACGTCGTACATTCGTTTTCCACTGTGGCGGAGGCGGGCAAGGACAAGAATTTCCCCGACGTGTATCTGCTGGAGTGCGAAAAACTCGGACTGAAGCCCGAGGAGTGCGCTGTCATCGAGGACAGCATAACCGGGGCGTCCACGGCGGCGAAAGCGGGGTTTTTCACCGTGGGGGTAACGGACGCGCACGCCGATTGCCCGCCCGAGGAACTGGCGGCGGTGACAGACGTTTGCGTGGATTCTCTGGCACAACTGGCAGACGTCGCGGACAAGGAAGGATTCTGACTCGCCCGCGCGGGCAGGCTTTCATACGCGTTGCATTTGTGTGGGAACGGTTGACAATCCTCCCGCGCGTGTAATAATATGTTGCTGCGAAAAAGGGAGTAGTTTAATGCCCGTGGTCAACATCGTGAAGCACAATCTTCTGGCTCGGGCAACCCTGACGGGTTACAAGACTTTTGACGGTTACGTCGGAGGTCTTTTTTAATTTCGTCGCCCCGCGGGGCGGCGGCTGAGGAGGCAATATGAAAGAGAGAAAGAAGCGCGCGGAAGACATTCAGCCGACCGCGGCCGAAACCGCGGAGGTCAGGGAGACGGAAAACAAAACGGTTTTCCACGACAAGACCGCCGAGCAGTCGTTGGAGTTGCTTTCCGCGACCGAGCACGGTCTCAGCGAGGCGGAAGCCGAGAAGAGACTGGGAGTTTACGGCGCGAACGCGCTCGCCGAGGGCAAAAAGAAAAACATCGTTCAGAAGTTCTTTGACCAGTTCAAGGACGTTATGATTATCGTTCTTCTCGCGGCGGCGGTCGTGTCCGCAATCATCGCAATCGTCAACGGCGAGTACAGCGAACTCATCGACGCGGGCGTGATTCTCCTCATCGTCATTCTCAACGCCGTCATAGGCGTGGTGCAGGAGAACAAGGCGGAGTCGGCTATGGAAGCGCTCAAGAATATGAACAAGGCGTTTTCCAAGGTTTTGCGCGACGGCGAGTGGAAGCACCTGGAGAGCGAAAAACTGGTGCCCGGCGACATAGTCAGGCTGGAAGCGGGCGATATAGTCCCCGCCGACATCAGACTGCTGTCCACGGCGTCGCTCAAAATCGAGGAAGCCGCTCTGACGGGCGAATCCGTGCCTTCCGAAAAGGATTG
Organism: uncultured Clostridia bacterium; assembly: GCA_900554085.1. Taxonomy (GTDB): domain Bacteria; phylum Bacillota; class Clostridia; order Christensenellales; family CAG-917; genus Limadaptatus. The sequence continues at coordinate 10,993 of USGA01000005.1, forward strand.
CGAGAAAATCGTCGCCGCCGACGCACCTCTGGGCGACAGGGCGGATATGGCGTATTCGGGTGGCACGGTCAGTTACGGCAGAGGTCACGGCGTGGTCACCGCCACGGGTATGAAAACCGAAGTCGGCAAAATCGCCGCTATGCTTTCCGAAGAGAAAGAGCAGTCCTCTCCCTTGCAGAAGCAACTCGGCAAGACCGCCAAAATTCTCAGCATACTGGTGCTGGTCATCGCGGCGATAATATTTGTCATTCAGGTGGTCGGCGGAATAGAAATCGTCGACGGCAAACGCGTTGTCGACGGCGACGACGTCATAGAGAGTTTTATGACCGCGGTCGCAATCGCCGTTGCCGCCATTCCCGAAGGGCTGCCCGCAATCGTCACCATAGTGCTGGCAATCGGCGTGCAGCGTATGAGCAAGCGCAACGCAATAGTCAAAAACCTTCCTTCCGTGGAAACTCTCGGGTGCTGCGAAGTCATATGCTCGGATAAGACGGGCACGCTCACTCTCAACAAGATGACCGTCAAAGGATATTATCTCGTCTCGTGCGGATACGGCGAAGCGAGCGACGAAAGCGTACCCGAAGGCGAGGATTTCGCGGAATTTCTGCGTGCTATGACCTTGTGCAACGATACGGTGCGCACTTCCGAAGGGCTCACCGGCGACCCGACCGAAACGGCGCTGGTCGCTTATGCCGACAAGTGCGGCCTCGACCTCGACGCGTTGACGAGCGGGTACCCCCGTGTGGACGAAAGACCTTTCGACAGCATAAGGAAACTTATGACCACCGTCAACGAGCACGACGGCGTGCGCACGGCGTACGTCAAGGGCGCGCCCGACATTCTCGTCGGCAAGTGCTCCAAGGTTCTCGACAACGGTACGGTGAGGGCGCTCACAGACGACGACCGCGCGGCAATCAAGGACGCCAACGGCCGTATGGCGAGAGGCGCGCTCCGCGTGCTTGCAGTTGCAGTAAAACGCGACAATCTGGACACCGAGGACTGGGAGAGCGAACTCGTGTTCGTCGGTCTGGTCGGTATGATAGACCCGCCCCGTGCCGAGGTAAAGGAAGCCGTGCGCGTGTGCCGCGAAGCGGGTATGCGTCCCGTTATGATTACGGGCGACCACATCGACACCGCTTCCGCGATAGCGCGCGAGATAGGTATTCTCAAGGACGGCGACAAGGTCATTCTCGGCGCCGACCTCGACAAGATGTCCGACGAAGAATTCTTCGAAACCATAGAACAATACTCCGTGTATGCGCGAGTCAGTCCCGAAAACAAGGTGCGTATAGTCGACACCTACAGACAGAAGGGCAAAGTGGTCGCGATGACGGGCGACGGCGTCAACGACGCTCCGTCCATAAAGCGCGCGGATATCGGTATCGGTATGGGCATAACGGGGACGGACGTCAGCAAGGGCGCGAGCGACCTGGTGCTTGCCGACGACAACTTTGCCACTATCATCGGCGCCGTGGAAGAGGGCAGAAAGATTTTCGCCAACATAAAGAAAGCCATTCAGTTCCTGCTTTCCGCAAACATTGCCGAAGTGTTGTGCCTTTTCATTGCCACCTGTATGGGGCTTGCTATGGGACGCGACATCGCATTCCTCACCCCCATAATGATACTCTGGATAAACCTCATCACCGACAGTCTTCCCGCGTTGTCGCTGGGTATGGAGGCGGCGGAGAAAGACGTTATGCAACACCCCCCGAGAAAGTCGGGCGCAAGTCTCTTCGCGGGCAGAACCGGCGTGGATATCGTCGTGCAGGGCATATTCCAGACGGCTCTGGTTATGGTGGCGTTCTGTATCGGCTGTTTCGTCATCGAGGGAGGTCTGGACGAACGTCACGACGAGGCGATGACAATGGCATTCGTCAGCCTGTGCCTTATTCAACTGTTCCACAGTTATTCGATGCGCTCGCTTGACAACAGCATTCTCAACAAACGCCTGTTCGGCAACAAGTTCCTCAACATCAGTTTCCTGGTCGGCGTGCTGCTCACTACGCTCGTAGTCGTGGTTCCTCCTTTCCGCACCGTGTTCGACACCGCGCCGCTCGACGGTATGGAATGGGGTATCTCCATTGCGGTGGCGTTTGCAATCGTGCCGCTCGTCGAAATCTACAAACTCATCGTGCGGGTAATCGCGAAGCACAAAGACGGGCACCCCTCCGCGCCCGTTGCGCAGGAGACCGCCGAAGTCGCGGAGAACGCCGCGGAATAACGCGGCCCCGCATTTGCGCCTTTGCGGAATACGCTTCGGCGCGACGACAACCGAAACGAAAACCGTCCCTCGTCGGGACGGTTTTGTTTACTCGTTGTTTTCGCAACGGCGGCTAATTTGCGTTGCGGCCGCCACGGGCGGAACGCAGTCAGGCTTTGTAACTCGCCATAAGTTCGCGGAAGGCGGGCAGGGAGCGTTCTATCATATCGTAGGATACGCAGTAGGAAACGCGCACCCAGCCTTTTGCGCCGAAGTCGTCGCCGGGCACGATGAGAAGTCCGAGGCGTTTTGCCTTGTCGGCAAACGCGTTGGCGTCCTCTTCGAGGGCCTTGACGAAGAGATAGAAAGCGCCGTCGGGGCGCACGCAGGTGTATCCCATTTCGGTCAGCGCGCCGTAGATGAGATTGCGGTTGCGCTCGTATGCGGCTATGTCGGGTCGGGCGTCGACGCACTTCGCCACGACTTTCTGGAACAGGCTTGGCGCGCAGACGTAACCGAGAGCGCGTCCCGCGCCGCACACCGCCGCATAGATTTCCTTGCCCGCAGTCATATCGGGGGCAATCGCGATATATCCTATGCGTTCGCCCGGCAGGGACAGGGACTTGGAATAACTGTAGCACACCACGGTGTCGGGGTACAGATTGGGCAGGAAAGGAACTTCGACGTCACCGTACACGATTTCGCGGTAGGGTTCGTCCGCGATGAGAACGACCGGTCTTCCGAATTCGGCGCTTTTCTTCTTGAGCACTCCGCACAGTTTTGCGAGGGTTGCCCCGTCGTATAC
>USGA01000006.1 GCA_900554085.1 uncultured Clostridia bacterium
GCTCTGGTTGATGGGCCCGAAGTTGAGCGACAGTTTGCCCTGCGCGTCGGGGCCGTAGCCCACGCTGAACAATATGACGTCGCGTTCGTCGCCCTGCACACTCTCGAGGTTCTTGACGAAAAGGGGTTCGTCGCAGTCGTAGGCAACGGCGTCGAGGTTGCATTGGTGAATGGCTTTGGAAAGCGCGTTTTCGATGTAATTCTGCTGAGCGGTATTGAACGTGACGATTCCGATGCTCTGCGAACGGGTGGCGGGGTCTTTGAGACGCTTGACCACTTCGGCAACGAGGGCGTCGCCCTCTTTCTTGTTGCACTTGCTGCCGCCGCGCTCGTACACGCCGTCCACGTATTCGAACGACACTTTGCTGCTGAGTTCGTTGGGAGAGGGGAACGTGAGCAGCGTATTGTCGTAGTACATTGCGTTGGAGAAAGCGATGAGGCTTTCGTGATTGGAGCGGTAGTGCCACAGCAGGTGGCTTTCGGGCATACCGAGGGCGAGGCAGTCGTCGAGAATGCTCTCGAGGTCTTCCACCTCGTAATGCTCGTCGTCCTTGTAATCGGAACTGAAGAAAGTGGTCGGCGGCAACTGTTTGGGGTCGCCGACGACGATGACGTCTTTGCCGCGCGCAATACTGCCGACCGCCTTGCAGGTGGGCACCTGCGAGGCTTCGTCGAATATGACGAGGTCGAATTTCTCCATATCGATGTCGAGGAACTGCGACACCGACGTCGGGGACATAAGCATACACGGGCAGCAGGCTTTCAGAATGTTGGGTATCTGCGCGAACAATCCGCGCAGCGTCGTGCCTTTCATACCCGTTTTTTCGGCGCGCATAAGTATGACGCGTTCGAGATTGTGGTCGCCCGTCGTGTCGGCGCGGGGGAGAGAGGCAACGAGTTTGCGGTAGAGTTCCTGTCTCGTCAGGCGTTCGTATTCCTCCGACAGGGCTTTGAATTTGTTTGCGGCCTCCTCGAGGTTAAGCCCCGAGAAGCGGCAAAGCACGTCGTCGAGATAAAGTTCGCTCTTTATGAAGTTGTGATAGACGGATTTCTTGAAGCACCTCAGAATGTCGTCCGCCGAAATTTCGCCGACGTTGAGAGGCTCGAGAATGAATTCGAAGCCGCTCTGGCGGCACTTGCCCACCATTTCCTGATAGCGGCACCAGTTGGGAATGAAGTCGATGTTTTTCTGAACGTTGGTGACGTATTCTATGCAGGCGTTGAGGTCGTCGCCGCCGACGAATCCGCCCGTTTTGAAAATGGTCGCGAAATCTTTTGCCGCGCGTGCGAGATTGTCGTATGCGGCAATGAAGAATTCGACGTAACGGTGCGTGCCGTAGCGCGTGAGGTCTATGCAACTTTCGTTGAAGAGGTTGACGTCGAAATCGGCGTAGAGTTTTTCCGCGCAGGCGAACAGTTCTTCCATCACCAGCACGCGTGCGTTGACCGCCTCCGTGTCGTTGGAAGTGAGGGCGAACAGACCCGCGAGTTCGTCGCGGCGGCGGAAGAGCGTGCGGCGCGTTTCCTCGCATTTTGCCAGATATTCGAGGAAGAATCCGCGGTCTTTCTTGTCCAGAGAGGCGGGCAGGCAACGCTTTACCGCGCGGCTGTAGTTGCCGGTGCGCATAGCCTCCTGCACCTCTTCGAGAGGCACTTCGTAGGGATAGGCTCCGTAGCGCGAAGCGTACTCCTGCGACAGAATGGCGAATTTCTTGTACGCCTCGCGGAAAGAATCGAGCATTCCCTTGGGGTTCTGCACTATTTTGCAGTGCGAGAAATACTCGCGCACGCAATCCTCTTTGAAGAGGGTGCATATTCTGTACAGGGCGTCGATTTTGGTTCGCGTGAGGGCAACCGTCCGCATATTGAACAGCGGCAACAGATTGCGGGCGTACTGCCTGAGATGACGGAGTTCTATCAGATAGATTTCGAGAATGGATTCTCCGTCCCTGCGCCAACGGTCGTTGTAGTCGAACATTCCGATGTGACGGAAAGGCGATTTCTCTATGTCGCCGCACTCTTTTGCGCGCAGGGAAAGTTCGGTCAGCACTTCGAGATAGTTGTTGAAAGAACTTTCCGTCAGTTTTTCGTAGAATATGCTGTCAATGTTCAGGCAGTCGGGCGCGTCCTCGTTCTCGAAATAATTGAGAATAGCCTCGTAGAGGGAGAATCCCAGATAGCGCTTGCGGTGCAGGGCGGACAATTCCTTTTCCAGTTTTTCGAGGGGTATCGCGATTTCCTGAGCCTTTTCTTCGAGGTCCTGTTCCGTCGTGGTTTCGGCGAGCGACAGTGTGTTGATAATGTGGCTGAGCACCGTCGTTTTGTTGGCTTTGTTGGAGTGCAGTTCCAGGCAGAAATCCCCGAGCCCGATGTTTTGCAGTCGTCTGTGGACGACGGACAACGCCGCCATTTTTTCCGCGACGAAAAGCACTCTGCGCCCGCGCACGATGTTGTTGGCTATTATGTTGGTTATGGTCTGCGATTTGCCCGTTCCCGGAGGTCCGTGAAGCACGAAACTTTTGGAGAGACTGTCGTAAATGGCAGAGTACTGCGACGAGTCTGCGGAAATGGGCAGATACATCTTGTTTTCGCCTACGTACGCCTCGTCGCTGCTCCTGTCCGAGAGGTCGAAAGCGTCGCCCGACAGTTCCAGGCGGTTGTTGATGAGCGAACGGATTATCGGGTGTTCGCGGAAACGGTCGGATTTGTAGCGTACGTCGTGCCACAGCAGATAGTTGGCAAAGGACAGGCTGGCAAGGAAAACGTTGTTGTAGACGTCCCAACCCTTGAAACGCACGGTTTCGCGCTTTATGCGGGCGAGCACCGACAGCACTGCCTGCGGCGAGTCGAGGGCGACGGTGGCAAGACCGCGCATATCGAGGTCGAACTCCTGATACAGGAATTCGAGCAGGGTGCTGTTGACGCGCAGGTCGTCGGTGTTGACGTCAATTGTGTATACGGGAGCCGCCACGCCTTTTTTGGTGATTGTGACGGGGTAGAGGAACAGGGGCGCGAACTTGTCTTCCGTCATATCCTTTTCCGACCACTTGAGGAATCCCGCCGCAAGGTAGAGCGTAAGCGTGCCGGTCTCTTCGCGAATGGATTTTTCCTTGCGGAAGAGGCGGAGAAGAGTGCTCTCGTGCTCGCGCATATCGTAAACGGTGCGCAACCGCTTGTTCTTGTACTCGTACAGTATGTAATCCGCAAAGGGTTTCAGAAACGCCGTGCGCTCGAAGCCGTCGGACATTTTCTCGAGGCTTTCCGCGTTTTCCCTGGGCTTGTTCTCGAGGGTAAAGGATTTGATTTCGCCGACGCTTTCGATAAAGTCCTCAAGAGAGGGCACCAGCAGTTTTACCGCCGTCTGCGACACCTTGAAGTTGAGCAGCGAGTTGCGCATATCCATATCGAGCAACCTGCGCTCCCACTGCGTTACTCGGCTTATTTCCTTTTCGCCGCCGATTTCGCCGCCGTATTCCTTGAGTTGTTTGGGGGCGAGGTCGGTGTAGTAGTCCTTGCTTTGCCTGAGGTCGTAGCCGCCTTCCCCGCGCACTCTCTCGGGCAACGGGAAGATGTGCATAATACGGGCGCGCTTGACGTCGACGATAAAGTCCACGGACGCGTCTTTCTTTATGGAAGCCTGCGCGCTTTTTTCGGCTTTCTCGAAAGCGATTCCGCCGAGCAGGTCGTCCATCATCACGAGACTGAGGTCGCTCACCCCGCGCTCGGATTTTTTGCGGAGCATATCCGCGTCGTCACCTATGAGGTTGGGCAGGCATTCGTTCACGAGGAAACACCCCGCGTACCACTTGCCGTTTATCATAGCGATTATGGCGTTTTGTCCGTTGGCTTCCACGAGAGCGGCGAGCATAAGCGCCACTTCGAGAGGCGAAGCGATTTTGGATATCAGAGTTTCGCGGTGGTCGGAGATTATCGCCACGTCGGCGTCCTTTCTGATTTCCGCCGCGGTGAACTTCTGGTCGGCGAGCACGCTGTAACAGGCGGCAAAGAAATTGCGCACGTTGTTGCGTGTGCCCGAGTAGCCCGTGCAGGAGGAAAGCCCCCAACTTTCGACTTTGCGTCCCGCAAGATTAAGCAGTTTGTTGAGTTCGGCGGTGCGCCTGACGAAAGCGGCGAGACACCCGGGGTCTTCCACGAAATTGCAGGCGTTGAAGGGCAGCAGTTGCACGGGAAATTTCTGCTCGGCAACGACGTTGTCGTTCCCGTCCGTGACCTGCATATGAATTTCGCCCTCTTCGGTCTTGTCCAGCCCGACGAGAAAGAGGGGAGACAGTTGCACGTCCGCCTCGAATTTCGCCGTGGTACGGCGGGGCAGCCTTATGTCGGTTATCTCCGTGGGCAACAGAAATGCGGGAGAAGAACCGATTTTTATCTTGATGTTCTCCCTGTCCTCTTCGGAGGAATTCTTGACGTAAAGCCTTTTAACGGGCGGAACGTTGTTCTGCAAATGGAAATAGCCGATAACCTTGGCGCAACTGGCGGTGATTTCGGCAAAACTTTTTTCGTTGAGGTTGTCCTGTGCCATAGTGACTCCTTCCTTACCCGCAAATGATATCACGATTGACGTTCGATATCAAGCGCGCGAGAGCGCCCGCACGCACGACGGGTGCGGAATATACAGGCGCATATCGGCGCAAATGGCGTTTTATTCTGCTAAACAGGAATATAAAGTTGCGTTATGCGCAATACGTTCCGTGCCAAAAATAAATGATACGACAAACGGACCGCGGAACACTATACGGGAATGAAACCGTACAGCAGAACTCCCGCAACTGCGGATATAACGATGAGAAGTATGGGCGGGATGCGTTTTCCTTTGATTTTCACGAACGCCAGCACCGTTATTGCGGCGAAAAGTCCGAGTCCTATGGGGTCGAACGTAAACGACGCGCCGTCGAACAGCCCGTCCATTCCGAAGAGTACGAGAATGCCTACGGTTATGACGACGGAGAGGAGCAGTCCGCTCACGGCACCGCTTACACTGTCGAACACTTCCTGCACCACGGGCACGTTCATATAACGCGAGAAGAATTTCGCGACGATTATTATGATAATCAAAGAGGGCAGCACCACGCCGAGTGTTGCGCACACGGCGCCGAGCACGCCCGCCCTTTCCACGCCCGTATAAGTGGCTATATTGATGGCGAAGGGCCCCGGAGTGCTTTCCGCTATGCCTATGAAATCTATGAGCACCTGCTGGTCAATCCAGCCGTGCGCGGACACCTCGCTCATTATGAGAGGTATCATAGCGTGTCCGCCGCCTATCGTGAACAGCCCTATTTTGAAGAATGTCCAGAGGAGTTCGAGGTAAATCATTTTCCGCCCTCCTCTTTATCCGCGTCGGTTGCGGAAGAGGAATTCTCGGCAACCTCCTCTGTGCGATTTTCGTCCGCCGATATGTTTCCGTCGCCGTTATCGGGCGGGACGACGTCGCCGTCACCCGAAAGGAGTTCTACGTCGGCGTTTGCCGCCGCTTGCTCTTCGGGCGAAAGCATATTCACGGCGAGCATATCCTCGGGGCAGGGCGCACTTTCGCCGCCGCGGGAATATTCCCCCGCCGTTTTTTCGCATTTGCGCACGAATTTCCTGTAACGAATTGAATGGGAAACAATCACTTCGATTATCGAGATGCCTATCGCTCCCAACATAAGGTATATGACGCTTATGTCCGTGAACAGCGCAAGACAGAACATCGCCGCCATAAGCACGTAGGCGATGACCTTGCGTTTCGTGTTCTTGACGAAACTCACCGCGCCGCGCACTATGAGCACCAGCGCACCTATCCTTATACCGCGGAAAAGATATCCCACCCACTCGTTCTCGCGCACTATGTCTATGATGTACGACAGCCCGAGAATCACGAGAAACGAGGGGAGCACTACGCCGAGAGTGGTGAATATTCCTCCGAAAACTCCCGCCCGCTTCGTGCCTATGAACGTCGCTATGTTTATGGAAATGGCCCCGGGAGTGCTTTCCGCAATTGCAAAGACGTCGAGCAATTCGTCGTGAGTGAGCCACTTGTGTTTGTCCACCACCTCGTGTTCTATCATCGAGAGCATAGCGTACCCGCCGCCGAAAGAAAACAGCCCTATCTTGAAAAATACGGCAAACATTCTGAGGCTGTCCTTGAGTGCGGTGATGAACTTTTGTTTCATACTTCGGAATTATATTACAAAAAGGCGAAAATATAAAGTGCTGGAGCACAAAAGGCGTAAAACGCGACCGCAACGGCTTATTCCGTCCCTGTTAGACGATAGACTGAGAAGAGGACGGGGCAGTCGGCGGAAATTACTGCGGCACGGGAAGAGAGTTGCGGAAAACGGAAAAAGAGCGGATAACCGCTCTTTTCCGTCGTATTTCTCTTTTCTGTTGATTACGCTTCGGAAATCGCGCCGACGGGGCATCCGTCTTCGCAAGCGCCGCAATCGATGCACTCGTTCGCGTCAACGACAAACTTGCCGTCGCCTTCGGAAATGGCTCCGACGGGGCAGGTGTCTGCGCAAGCGCCGCAGGAAATGCATTCGTCACTGATAACTCTTGCCATCTTGGTTCTCCTTTCGACTGTATTTCCCTTATCGGGCGATTGAATTGTACCACGGGCGGCGAGGGCGCGCAAGAGGAAAAGGCTTTTGCGGGCAAAAGTTCGCATACCCGAACCGTAGCCGTCTTGCGGTTGCGAAAAGGCAAAAGAAACGCGCCGCAAGAGCGGCGCGCAACGTGTGCAAATGCGATGCTTCCGTCGTTACCGGGCGACGTTCGGCGGGAATTATTCGCCGTCGTCCTCGTCGTCCAGTTCCGCGGCGGACTGGCGTTGACCTATCTTCAGTTCCTCGAGGGCGTAGGTCTTGACCTCGAAACTGCCGTCTTTTGCCATAACGCGCACGCGGGTGGTCTTGCGGAGCAGGTCGTTGGATTCCACCGTGCCTTCCCCGTCTTTCGTGCGCACCTTACTGCCGACCTTTGGCATTTGCTTGAAGGCTTCGCTGTAATATTCGTTTTCGTATTTCAGACAGCACATCAACCTGCCGCATACGCCGCTTATTTTCTGCGGATTGAGCGAAAGTCCCTGTATTTTAGCCATTTTTATGGATACTTTTTCGAAGTCGGGCAGGTGAGTGGAGCAACAGCACGGGCGACCGCAGGGCGCAAGGGCGCCGCGCATTTTGGCGTCGTCGCGTTCGTATATCTGGCGCAGTTCGATGCGCACCCTGAACACGGCGGCAAGCGCGCGCACCAGTTCGCGGAAATCGACCCTGCCCGCGGCGGTGAAGTAGAATATCAGTTTGCTGCGGTCGAAAGTGTATTCGGCGTCCACCACTTTCATATCCAGCCCCATATCCTCGGCTTTGCGTCGGATTACGGCGAGGGCGTCCGCGCGGTCGGCAAGATTCTTTTCTTCCTGCGCTTCGTCTTCCTCGGTCGCCTTGCGCAGCACGGGTTTGAGCGGCGGGACGATTTCCTTTTCGGGCACGTCGCGGTTGGACAGAACCACGGTGGCGAATTCCAGCCCCCGTCCCGTTTCCACTATAACGTGGTCGTTCTCTTTGAATTCCGTGCCCGCGGGGTCGAAGTAATACACTTTACCCGTGCCGCCGCGGAACTTGATTCCAACAATTATCGGCATTTATGTTTGACCTCCAGTATGGAGAAGAGCAGGTTGTCCGTCACGGACTGAGCGTCCACGCGGAAAAACAGTTCTTCGAGCGATTTGCCTATCAGTTGTTCGGTCAGCGCGAGCGCACGCAGGGAAAAATCCGCGGCGACGGCTTGCGTTTTCGGTGCGGTCTGCGGGGAGAGCGGCGGGGCTTGCCCGCTTTTCACCGCTATGACGTCGCGCACAACCGTGGCAAGCATAGGCAGAAATTCTTTCGGATTGCTTTTGAGCGACGGCGTTGCCGAACATCTCAGTACGTCGGGACTGCGTTTCATTCCGACGAGCAAATCCAGCGCCTCCGCATAGGTTGCGGCGAGTTTCGGTGAATCGGCGAATTCCTTGGCTCGTCCCAGTTGACCTTCGGAGTACGCCGCGGCGGCTGAGGCCGCTTCGTCCGACACGCCCACGGAAAGCAGGGATTCGTACACCGTCCGTCTGTCGAAGACGTCCATATACACCGCGCGGCAGCGCGAGCGGACAGTGTCCAGCAGACGGTATTCGTTGGCGGTGCCGAGGAAGAACGTGACGTTCTCGGGCGGCTCCTCCAGAGTTTTCAGCAGTTTGTTCTGCGCCTCGGCAGTCATAAGGTCCGCGCGGTACACGAAGAAAACCTTGCGTTCGCCCACGGAACTGACGTAAGCCTGCGCGGTCATTGCCTTGACCTGCGCAACCCTCAGGGCGCCGTTATCGGGCAGGATTTCGTACACGTCCGGATTGTTGCCGTCGAGAGCACGGCGACAGCCTCCGCATTCGAGGCAGGCGGTTTTTTCGTCACAGTAGAGAGTGGCGGCAAGCAAAGAGAAAAACTGCGCGACTATTTCGTCGTCGGAAGAGACAACCGCATACGCGTGTCCCAATCCCGAGCGAATGTCGCCAAGCAGCAATTTGTACGCCTTGCTTTCCCTCAGCGCTTTCTCGAATACGATTTCCTTCACTTGACCGCGCCTCTTTTTTTCAGGGCGTCGAGAATTTTTCGGTGCGTTTCAAGACGCTCTTTCTCGGGCTTTATCATCACAAAACGACCGTTTGAAGCGGCGGATTGCGCAATATAGCCTTCGTACACCTTGTCGTGGAAAGAGATGTTTTCCTGTTCCAGTCTGTCGTTTCTGGACACGCTTCTGAACGCGGAAGACGGGCGGAGGTCGATGAAAACCGTGACGTCGGGCATTGCGGTTTCCATTGCGTATGCGTTGACTTTTTCCACAAAACCGCGTCCCAGTCCGCGCGCAAATCCCTGGTAGGCGACCGAAGAATCGATGTATCTGTCGCATATCACGGTCTTGCCTGCGTCGAGGGCGGGGCGTATGACAGTCCGCACGAGTTGCGCACGGGCGGCGGCGTAAAGCAACGCTTCCGTCTCGGCGGTCATATCGCGGTTGGCGGGGTCGAGAATTATTTTTCTTATCTGCTCGGAAATTTCCGTGCCGCCCGGTTCGCGTACAAATACGGCTTCCTGCCCCGTCTCGCGCATATACTCCCTCAGCAAAGAAAGTTGAGTGGATTTCCCCACGCCTTCGCAACCCTCGAATGTGACGAACATTTGTACCCCTGATTCTTCCCGACGCAAAGCGTCCGTATTCCGTAACATTGTAGCACGCTTTTCCGACAATCTCAAGAACATATTGAACGCGCGCGTCGTGCGCGCGCCTCGCGCGCGCAACGCGCGCGCGAATGAATTTCCTCGGAGGCGGAATGCAACTACGGTATTCGAGGTAAAAGCGGCGGCAGCCGCCGTTCGGGACGTGCGGAACGGAAAGAGGATAAAACACGGGCAGATTGCGGCGACGGGCGCCGATGAGCCGCAGGCCAATGCAGAATTTTTTCGGAATTTTTTGTTTATCCGTTGACAACAACGATTATCACTGCTATAGTAATGATAACGATTATCAATAACAATCGCGCGGCCGCCAATGTGTTTTATGCGGGATTCGGCGCGCGGTCGCGGACGGGGCGGTGCGCAACCGCTTCACACGGGAGACAATATGCGGGAGACGGCGAAAAGACAGACGAAACAGAAATGCGAAATCGAACGCGTCGTGCTTTCTTCCTGCGACCACCCGACTGCGGAAACCGTTTGCGAAAGAGTGCGTGAAGTTCTTCCCGCGGTAAGCCTCGGCACCGTTTACAGGGTGTTGAAAGGGCTTGCGGCAGAAGGCAAGGTGCGCGAAATCGCCGTGCCCGACGCGCCCGCGAGGTTTGACAAGACGACGGGTACCCACGCGCACTTCGTATGCGGTAAGTGCGGCAGAGTGGAGGACGTCGACGTGGACGCCGCCGAAATAGTGAAAGCGGCGTGCCGCGGGTGCGGGGATACCGAAATAACCGAAGCGGAAATCATCTTCCGCGGAATATGTCGCGATTGTAAGGAGGAAAAGAGATGAACCTGTTGTTCAAGATAAGTTACGGCCTGTATGTGCTTTCGTCGGAGTCGGACGGCAGGAGGGGAGCGTGTATGATAAACACGCTGGCGCAACAGACGTCTTCCCCCGAAAGGTTTTCCGTCACCGTGAACAAAGCCAATTACACCCACCGACTCATCTCCGAAAGCGGCAAATTTGCCGTTGCGGTGCTGGGGGAAAACACCTCTTTCGACACCATAAAAGGCTTCGGAATGAGGAGCGGCAGGGACGTGGACAAGTTCGACGGAGTGGCATACGAGACCGCGCAAAACGGCTGTGCCGTGCCTACCGACGGCGCCCTCGGATATTTCGAAATGACGGTGGACGACAGCATAGATTTCGGCACTCATACGATGTTTGTCGCGCACACCACCGCGACGAAGACTTTTGCGGACGACGGCAATGCGCTCACTTACGACTACTACCAGCGCTTCGTCAAACCCCGTCCTCAGCCCGTCGCCGCCGACGACAACGAGGAAGTGTGGGTTTGCAAGGTGTGCGGCTACGTCCATAAGGGCAAACTTCCCGCCGACTTCGTGTGTCCCGTATGCAAGCACGGAGCGCAGGATTTCGAGAGAATCGACAGCGGAAAAGATTCCGCAAAGATAGAAAACAACAATGAGAAAGGAGAAACGAATATGGCTAAATGGATTTGTACTGTTTGCGGTTACGTTCACGAGGGACCGGAACCTCCCGCTCAATGCCCGCTCTGCAAGGCGCCCGCTTCCAAGTTCAAGAAGGTTGAGGAGACCGAAAGAATGTGGGCTGCCGAACACGTTATCGGCGTCGCAAACGGCGCGCCGCAGGATATCATCGACGGATTGCGCGCCAATTTCGAAGGCGAGTGCACCGAGGTCGGTATGTATCTTGCAATGAGCCGTGCGGCACACCGCGAGGGTTATCCCGAAATCGGTCTCTACTGGGAGAAAGCGGCGTTTGAGGAAGCCGAACACGCGGCAAAGTTTGCCGAACTGCTCGGCGAAGTGGTGTCCCCCTCCACCAAGGTCAATCTCGAAAAGAGAATCGAAGCCGAGAACGGCGCAACTCAGGGCAAATTCGACCTTGCGAAACGCGCCAAGGAACTCAACCTCGACGCCATTCACGACACCGTTCACGAAATGGCCCGCGACGAGGCGCGTCACGGCAAAGCGTTCGAAGGGCTTTACAACCGTTACTTCAAGAAATAAGCGAGCGCGCAAAGCGCAAACCGTGGAAGGGCTGCCGAGGGCAGCCCTTTTCCGTTACGGCGGAGCGGATAAAGAATGCGGGGAGAGCGACGGTGTGCGGGACATTCCGTCGACGTATGATAATCGACGGGATAAAAAACAAGCGCGGAGGAGTTCCTCCGCGCTTTGCCGTTCGGTGAAAAGAAGTTATTTTTTCTTTTCTTCCTTGGGTGCGGGCACGAGCATTGCCTGGCACTTGGTCATAATGTCGTTGAACTGCACCGCGTAACTGTCGCCCGCGCCGATGATGGTCACGCAACCTCTTGCCACCGATTCGACGAAGTCGTAACGGTTGGTGAGAACGGCGAGACAGCCGTCGGGGTCGGGGAACTTGAAGAGAACGAAGGGGAAGGGACGTTCGCCGTTGCCCGCTTTGCTCTTGCCCATCTTGACGCGGAGATAGGCTTTGATTTCGGGATAGAGCACATTGCCTGCCGCGTCTTTGGTTTCGCCGACGATGAACTGATAGGTTCTGTCGGGCTGTTTCTTCGTCCAGTCCGCCATATCCGGCCAACCTTCGCGGTTGGCGGTGGAGATGAGGAAGAGGGACAGTTTGACTTTGAGATACTGCTCCCAGGGCTGGTCCTTGCCGGGAGTGAAGGACGGCATCGTCTTCGTGAGCGTGAGCATCAGGAAGAGGAACTTCATCGTCACGGGATTGAAGATGTTCTTAAGCAGGGGGCTGACAATCCCCAGCATTTCGAGGGGAGAACTGCCCTTGAACACGCCGAGCAGGCTCGGAATGGACTTGAAATACATCTTCACGACTTTGAGGTCGTCTTTCTTGGAGCCGTCCGCCATATCGATGTAACCGGGATATTCGCCCTGATACACCTTGAAGCGTTTGCCGGAAGCCGAAAGCGCGGCGAGTTCTTCGGTGAGGAAGACCATATAGCAGGCGACGGGATTTTCGTCGTCGGCAGCGCGGAATTCGACTATTGCGTTGACCTTCTCGAACGCTTTGCGCTGTTTCTCGTCCTCTTCGAGGGGAACGCGCAGAGCAGGGAAGGCGGCGCTGAAATAGATTTTAGCGGTCAAGACATCTTGCGGATTTGCTTTCATAAAAACACCTCCTCAGTCTTCGTCGGACCAATCGTCTTCCTCAATCTCCTTGCCCATCAATTCCATAACGGTTTCCATTATGCCCTGACTGGAGAGTTTGTACATTGCGTAGAGGTCCTCGGGTTTGCCGATGGGGCCGAACTCGTCGGGGATACCGATCTTGGTGAGAATGCACCTCTTGCCGCTCTGCGCGAGGACGGACGCAACCGCGTCGCCGAGACCGCCGATGATGTTGTGTTCCTCGACCGTGACGATACGGCGGGTCTTGACGGCGGCTTCGATGATAGCCTCGGCGTCGATGGGCTTGAGAGTGTGCATATTGATGACCTGCGCGGAGACGCCCTGTTCTTCGAGCATCATACCGGCGATGAGCGCGTCACGGGTGGGCACGCCGCAGGAGATGATGGTGACGTCGTTGCCGTCCTTGAGTTTCATCGCCTTGCCGATTTCGAAGGTGTACTCGTCCTCGCTCTCGTGGAGGAGGGGTTCCATACCTCTGCCGACGCGGAGATAGAAGGGGCCGGGGACGTCGATGCAGGCCTTGATTGCGCTTGCGGTTTCCCACGCGTCAGCGGGGATAAC
>USGA01000007.1 GCA_900554085.1 uncultured Clostridia bacterium
CTGAGCGTGGTATCGGTGGTCTTTTCGTACCAGGTTTCGCCGCCGTCGTTGGAATAGGACAGGCGCTGATACTGCTCGTAATGAGGCGCGCTGCAACCCGTCATATCTCTCACGACCATAACCAGTTCGCCGTTGGGGAGTTGTACTGCTTCGCATTCGTTGCCCGTGCCCGCGTCTTGTCCTTTGTGCCAGGTTGCGCCGTGGTCGTCGCTGTAAAGGACGAAAGAGTAGCCGCCGCTGCTTGCGGGGACGACTATTCTGCCGTCGTATTCTCCGCCGCTGAGTTGAATACTCTTGCCGGGACCTATCATAAGGGTGGTTTCTCTCACGCCGTCGGTGCCGCCGCCCGTCGCGTCCGCGACCTTATCGGGGTTGATGTTGACGGGCTCGCCTTCCTGCACCAGAGTGAGGTCGTCGGCGAAAGAGAATGTCGCCATAAAGGTGTCATAGTCGTAGTTGTTTGCTTCGGTGCCCGTCATATAAGGGAAGATGAGTTTGCCGGTGCCTCTGTCGAGGACGGGGGTGGGGTTGCCGTATTTGCCGATATTCTCCGTGCCGTAGGTGAGCAGGATATTGAGGTCGGACCAGTTCTCGCCGCCGTCGGTGGAGAATTTGTAGACCATATCAATGCTGCCCGTGTCGTGGGAGGAATTTCGTCTGCCTTCGGCGAACGCATACAAAACGTCTCTTTCGAGGGTTAAACCGTACTTTTCGTTCAGAACATCGTGGTTTAATGCGACTATCGAAGGAATCCTGAAAGTGGCGAAACCGCCTTCGCCGTTGTTGAACAGGAAGGATTCGGCGGCAATTGCTTCGGTGTTGAAATCGCCGTAACCTTGCGCATTCACCCAGATAACGCCCGTAAGCATCATTGCGAGAAGCATAGTGCACACCACGATAGCGGTAATCTGTCTCTTTGCCAGCACCTGCACGAGTGCGGCGATGAGAAGAACCACGCTGCCCGCTATCAGCAATATGCTGGAGGCGGTGCTGAGCGCGAGGGGTTGGACGAATTCAACGACCAGAGAGAACAGTATGCACAGCACCACAAAGACGACCGACAGCGCTATCAAAGCAATCGAGACGCCCGTAGCCACTTTGCCCGTCGCCGTCTTTTTGCGGAAGAGGAAATAGCCCAGCGGAAGTATGAGCAGGCAGATTGCGAAGATGACCGCCATTGCCGCGGGACTGAAAATGACGTCCTTGCTGACTCCCAGGAAAAGACCTATGCCCGCGATGAGCACGATATAACCCACGAGCATAGCGATGTCCGCTATGAGACGTTTGACGTCGGGTTTGCGAGAAATGCCGTTTTCGTCCATAATAACCTTACCTTGCGGACGGACAGCGGGAAAGCGCTCCGCCAAACGTCCGCTTATTGTTGTTATGTTCGCATTATAAACCGTTTTCGAGATTATTTCAAGTGCGTGGGCGCGCTCGGGCGGGAGTTGACGTGAAAGGGCGAAAGTGATAACATTACCGCGTACAGAGGTGGGATTATGGATATCTACGAATCGGGCGAAATGTATCTGGAGACTATCTGCCGTCTCAAGAAAAGCGGCGCGCCCGTGCATTCAATCGACGTGGCGAGGCAGGCTGGCAAGGCAAAATCCAGCGTTTCTCGCGCGCTCGGTATACTTCGCGACAAAGGTTTCATAGATATAGACGTGAACGGCCACATTGAATTCACCGAAAAGGGGCTGGGAAGAGCGGAGCGGATTATGGAAAGACACGAAGTCCTCACCCGTTGGCTGGAAGGAATGGGGGTGTCTGCCGAGACGGCGGAAGAGGACGCCTGCCGTATGGAACACGTAATCAGCACGGAAACCTTCGAGGCGATAAAAGCCTCCGTCGAGGGCTGAAACAGCGGGAATTCCGCCTGAGAGAATCGACGGTTCGATATGTCGAACTTTTTGCTTCAAAACCGTTGACAAAGCACAAGGCGGCGTATATAATCGCAGACGACAGGAGTGAAGAACTCCTTTTTGCGGAGACTGCGGTTCGCATATGCGAACTGCCGGCGCGGGCACAACGCAGAGACGCGCCGAAGGGGCGCGGGCTCCTCGTGACGACGGCGCTCGGGTGCTCCGTTTTAATAGGAAAAGACGGTTCGACTATGCGAACCGATAAAACGACAGAAGAGAGAGAAAAAAGTCCTGCCGTAGCCGCGGCGGGGCGAAGGAGAGTGGAATGCCGATTATTCTTGCACCGTTGTACACGCCGCTCGTGATAACGCGGGTCGTCCTCGAAGAAAAACTGAAGAGGCGTATGGAGGACCTCGGTATCGCGGCAAACGCGGAAACGGAAGTTTTGTCCGCCGCGGGCGGGAGCATTATTCTGCGCGTCAAGGACGGACGGCTGGCACTCGATAAAAATATGGCGACAAAGATTTTTGTCACCGTCAAGGAGGATAAATGAAAAAGACTCTCGAAACGTTTGTCGTAGGAGAGAGGGGAGTCGTCTCTGCCGTGGGCGGCGAAGGAAAAATCCGTCGTCGGCTCTTCGATATGGGCGTCACCCCCGGCGCGGAGATTATGCTCCGCAAGAAGGCACCCCTCGGCGACCCCATTGAGGTCAGTATCCGCGGCTACGAACTGACTCTCCGCAAGACGGAAGCGGCTTGCGTCACAATGGAGGTGAAAGCAAATGATTAAATTCGCGCTGGCAGGCAATCCGAACTGCGGCAAAACAACGCTGTTCAATAACCTTACGGGCGCAACGGCGCACGTCGGCAACTGGCCGGGCGTAACGGTGGAGAAACGCGACGGCGTCTACAAAAAATGCCCCGAGCCCATATCCGTCGTCGATCTGCCCGGCATATATTCCCTGTCGCCGTACACGCCCGAAGAGATTATCGCGAGGAATTACATTCTCGACGAAAAGCCCGACCTTATCATCAACATCGTCGACGCAACAAATCTCGAGCGCAATCTGTATCTTACCACGCAGATTCTCGAGATGGACGTGCCTATGGTGGTTGCGCTCAATATGATGGACGCCCTCGAAAAGAACGGGGACAAAATCGACGCGCACGTTCTCGAGGACCAACTCGCCGTGCCGGTGGTGCCCATTTCCGCACTGCGCGAAAAGGGGCTCAAGGAACTTATGGACCGCGCATATGCGGCTTGCAAGCGTCGTCGCGACGGCGTGAGCGTGCTCGGAAACTCCAAACTTGCGGGAATAATCGGTGACGTCAAGGCGTTGCTTTATAACGCCGGTGTCGACTCGCCGCTGTTCCACGCCATAAAACTCGTGGAGAACGACGAAATCGAGGTCGCCAATCACCCCGAAGAAAACAAAATCGTTCAGGAATACAAAGAAAAGTTCACCGACGACGTCTTCGGCAACGATTTCGAGGCTATCGTGGCCGACGAACGCTACAGGTACATATCCAAGCACTTTTCCAAAGCGTTGGTCAGGAAGAGCGGCGAGAAACACGGTCTTTCCCGTTCGGACAAGGCGGATAAGGTGCTCACGCACAGAATCTGGGGTATTCCCATTTTCGTGGTGATAATGTTCGTGGTGTTCCACCTGACTTTCTCGGAGGATTTCCTCTATCTCGGCGCAATGGGGGCGCTCGGCGAGGGTTGGGTGTCGCTTGCCGGCAAATGGGGAGAGGGTATGTTCGGCTCAGCCGACGGTATCGCGTCTCCCGGCGTCATTCTTTTCAATCTTCTCGACAGCATAACGGGAAGCATATCCGGCGCAATCGGCGACGCTATGGCCTCCACCACTTCCGAGTGGGCGCAGGGCTTCGTCGTGGACGGCATATTCGGCGGACTGTTCTCCGTGCTGTCGTTCCTGCCGCAGATAATCGTGTTGTTTATGTTCTTCTCCATTCTGGAGGACACGGGATATATGGCGCGCGTGGCGTTCATTCTCGACAGAATTTTCCGCAAATTCGGTCTGTCGGGCAGGGCGTTTATGCCTATGATAATGGGCTTCGGCTGCTCCATTCCCGCTATGATAAACACGCGTACGCTTGCCGACGACAAGGAAAGGACGTCCACAATCAGGGTTATTCCGTTCTTCTGCTGCGGTGCGAAACTGCCCATTCTCGTGGCAATAGCGGGCGCAATAGCGCAGATGTATTCTTCCGACGCCGACGCAATAACGTTCGGAATGTATATGCTCGGAATCGTGGTGGCGATACTCTCCGTCATCTTTATGCGCAACACCACTATGCGCGGCGAAACGCCTCCCTTTATTATGGAACTTCCCGCGTACCACGCGCCTCAGGCAAAGGCTCTCGGTCTGCACCTGTGGGATAAGACGAAGCATTTCGTCAAAAAGGCTTTCACCATCATACTGGTGTCCACAATCGCAATCTGGTTCTTCAGCCACTTCACCTGGTCGTGGACCTACGTCGCGGACGAGCATATGGATTCCAGCATACTCGCGGGTATAGGCCAACTGGTGCAACCGCTGTTCACTCCGCTCGGATTCGGTTCGCAACTCGGCGCGGCGGGCTGGGTGTTCGCAGTTGCGGCAGTCACGGGACTTATCGCCAAGGAAAACGTCATAGCAACCTTCGGCACTCTTGCCGCCTGCCTTGTGGCGGGCTTCGAGGCGGACGAAGCGCTTGAGGGGATAGACTCCGTCACCGCGCTCATAGGCGCGACTGGAATCACCACGGCGGGGCTCATATCCTTCATCGCGTTCAATATGACCACCATTCCGTGCTTTGCGGCGGTGGCGACGGCAAAAGCCGAACTCGGCAACAAGAAAACCTTCCGTTCCACGCTGGTATTCTGGCTTGTGGTTTCCTATCTGGTAGGCACGGTCGTCTACCTCGTCGGAGAGTGGTGGTGGACTGTGTTCATCGTGCTCGCGGCGGCGGCAGGTGCGGTCTGCGGAGTGATAATGTACAACCGCAAACGTGACGCCAAAGCAAAACTTGCGGCGGCGGGTGTGGGAAGCATCGCGAAGGAAAGCGAGCCCGAACACACCGAAGTCGGCGAAGCGGCGGCGGACAGCAGCGTCTCCGAAGACGGCGCGGACGACGACGTCGGGTCGGACGAGGAATGATTATGACTCCTGCGGATATTGCGATAATAGTCGTATGCTGCGCGGTGGTGATTGCCGTCGTGACGGTGGCAATAGTACGCAGGAAGAAGGGCAAGACCGCCCGCGGCTGCGGAGACTGTGCCTCGTGCACGGCGTGTCACCACTGCGAAACCGCTTCGGACAAGTCCGTTGAGACTTCGCCCGAAAAAGAGGACGAAGCCACGCGCCAAGCGAGAAGAGACGCTTTCCTGCAAAGCCTGCTTGACGGCCACGACGGGTGCGACTGCTCCTCGTGCGGCACACGCACCTGCGCGTGCAACCGCGCAAAAGACGTGGATAAAACAAACAAAAACACCGATAAACCCTAACGCCGTACAATCGGCAACCGTATTTCTCTCTTTTCGGCAAACGACGCAGCAACCGCTGTGTCGTTTGTCATACGGCGTTTTTTGTCGGGTGCGTAATCTCCGCACACGCCGATTGCCCTGCGCGGCGGAAACGGAGAACGGTCGGGAGTTGCTTTGAAAAACGGTGCGGCAAACAAAAAGCCCGCCGACGAAAGCCGTCGGCGGGAGATTGCGTTTTTAATCGACGCTGTCGTAAGGTTGCGGGATTATTCCCATTCGATTGTGGCCGGCGGTTTGGTGGTGATGTCGTAGACCACGCGGTTGACGCCCTTGACCTCTTTGACTATGCGGGAAGACGCGGCGCGGAGCACGGAATAGGGGAGTTCCACCCAATCCGCGGTGACTGCGTCGTGGGTGTTGATTGCGCGCAGGGCGATGAGGTGTTCGTAGGTTCTGCCGCCCGTGGAATCCACGCCCGTGGACATACTGTCGTTGATGATTGCAAAGTACTGCCACACTTTGGTGCCAAGACCCGCTTTCTCGATTTCTTCGCGGAAGATGAAATCCGCTTCGCGGAGAATGGCGAGTTTCTCGCGGGTTATTTCACCGATTACACGCACGCCGAGACCGGGGCCGGGGAAAGGCTGACGGTCGACGATGAAATCGGGCAGACCGAGCGCGCGACCCACTTCGCGCACCTCGAATTTGTAGAGGTCGCGGACGGGTTCGACAAGACCTTCGAAACCGATGTTTTCGGGCAGACCGCCGACGTTGTGGTGGGATTTGACCAGTTTGTTTTTGCCGTCGGTACCGCTCTCGATGATGTCGGGAAGAATGGTGCCCTGGGCAAGAAATTCGATTTTTCCGAGTTTGGCGGCTTCTTCTTCGAACACGCGAATGAACTCTTCGCCGATGATTTTACGTTTCTTTTCGGGGTCGGAAACGCCGACGAGTTTGTCGAGGAAACGGTCCTCGGCGTCCACCGCTACGAGGTTCATTCCGAACTGCTTTTCAAACACTTCGCGCACCTGCTCGAATTCGCCTTTGCGGAGAAGACCGTGATTGACGAAAACGCAGATAAGGTTGTTGCCGATGGCTTTGTGAATGAGTGCTGCGCAGACGGAACTGTCAACGCCGCCGGAAAGACCCAACAACACTTTTTTGTTGCCCACCTTTGCCTGAATGTCGGCAATTTGGTTCGCGATAAAGTTCTTGTCCATAGAATCTCCTTTTGTAATGGGCGCGAATAATTCGCAGATATTTAATATTTAATTGTGACAATTATACAATATTTTGTTTTTCAACACAACAAATCGCAACATATTTTGCCGCACAATTTGATAATTTTTTGGATGCCGCACGTTCGGGTGTGTGATGTTGGCAAAATAAAATAACGCGGACAGTTCCGCGTTATTTTGTAGTGTCGCAGGAGTTTTAGTCTTCTTTAAGGACGTCTTCGAGAGATTTTTGCAGGAAGGCTCTCGTCTTTTCGCTCTGCGGTGCTTCGAAAATCTGATACGGCGTTCCCATTTCTTCGATAACTCCGTCCGCCATAAAAATGATTTTGTCCGCGACGTTGCGCGCAAACTCCATTTCATGCGTGACGACAATCATGGTGCTGTCGCCCGATTTCAGACCTTTTATGACTTTGAGGACTTCTCCCGTAAGTTCGGGGTCGAGTGCGGACGTTGGTTCGTCAAAGCACAGAATGTCAGGTGACAACGCAAGCGCACGTGCGATGGCTATGCGTTGTTGCTGTCCGCCGCTCAGTTCGCAGGGATACGCTGTCGCGCGGTCGCCGAGTCCGACGCGTTCGAGCAGCGATTGTGCTTTTGCGTCTATTCCGCCTAGCAAACGTTCTTTCGCCTCTTCTTTCTCCGCCTTGACTTTTTCCTTGTTCATTGCGGAGTATTTTGCGCGATAATCGGCTTTAAGCTCCGATTTCCGTGCTTTAAGTTCTTCTTTGGTCAGTTCTTCGTCTGCAAGCTCCTGAACCGCAGCGGTATATTCCGCTTTGAGTTTAGCGTTTTCTGCTTTTGCTTCTGCGCTTTTTGCTTCACGGGAAATGCGTTTGTATTCGGCGCGGAGTTTTTCTTTCGCAAGCAGTACGGACGCAAGTTTGATGTTGGTTATCGCGTTGTAATGCGGGAACAGGTTGAACTGCTGAAACACCAGTCCGAAGTGCAGCCTTTTGGTGCGGATTTCTTCGGCGGTTTCCTTCTTCGCGGCACTTCCGTCAAACAGGATTTCTCCGTTTACCACGATTTGTCCGCTGTCTGCGGTTTCGAGAAAATTGAGGCATCTGAGGAGCGTTGTTTTGCCGCTTCCCGACGAACCTATTATGGCAAGTACTTCGCCTTTTTGCAGTTCGAAGTCAATGCCTTTCAGCACTTCGTGTTCTCCGAAACTTTTTTTCAGATTTCTAACTTCGAGTATCGCCATATCACACCTTGTAATAGTCCAGTTTCTTTTCCAGGAATGCGAAAAGTAAAGTCAGTACGCCATTGAATATGAGGTAGAAAGCACCTGCATAGAACAAGGGCCATATGACGACGTAGCGGTTGACTGCTATTTCCGCTGCCATGATTATTTCCACAACGCCTATTGCGCGCGCAAGCGATGTGTCTTTGACAAGCGTAATGATTTCGTTCGACATAGGAGCCATAATGCGTTTTATGACCTGCGGAAGAATAACGCGCATGAACGTTTGACCTTTTGTCATTCCGAGAACTTGTGCCGCTTCGCGTTGACCTTTCGGGATACTTTCGATGCCGCCGCGGAATATTTCAGAAAAATATGCGGCGTAGTTGATTATGAAAGCTATGCAAACGAAAATGAAGTTGACGTTTGCCATGGTTGTGCCGAAAAAGGCTGCAATTTGTTTGTTCATAATGCCGAATACCGTGCTTGGAATAAAGCTTATTACGATAATCTGCAAAATCAGCGGTGTGCCTCTTATGACCCAAACAAATATTTTTGTCAACCAACGCAGCGGTTTGAAACGTGTCATTGAGCACGCAGAAACTATCAAACCAAGCGGAATTGCCGCCACAAGCGTGACGGCAAACAGCATTACTGTCAGTCCGAAACCGACAAACAGTTCTTTTGTGATATCAACAAACATTATTCTAAATTAGATTTCCATGGTCAGCAGTTTGTAAGCTGCGGAACCGTTTTCGACTGCCACGATAGCGTTTTTGGAATTCTTCATGAATTTTGCTATGGTGTCATATTTGTCAAGGTCGCTGGTCAAAACAACGCAGGACTGCTTGTTTGCAAGATAAGGAACGCTGATGCAGAGTTCTTGGGACAAAACGGGGTCGATTGTCATGCCGTTCCAAATAAGGTCAATGCTGCCGTTGTTGATAAACGTGACCTTCTTGCTCCATTCGATTATGGTCATTTCGATTTCGATCTGTGTTCCGTATGTTTCGTTGAGATAATCGAAAACCGCTTTTGCAAGTTCGACGTCATAACCGACAAGCTGGTCGTTTTCTTTATATGCAATGGGTGCGAACTCGGTGTAGCCGATTACGACTTTTTTCGCTGCAACCAGTTGATTCCAGGAATCGTCGGTTGCGCCGGCGTAAGGATCGGTGGTTTCGGCATTGATTTTAATTTCGTTTTCAAGGCCGTATTTTGCGGCGATAGTTTGCATTTTGCCATTGTTGTAAAGAGCAATCATCGCTTCGTTGACTTTACTCATCAATGCTTTGCTTGTAGATTTCGCGCCAATGCCATAGTCTTCTTCGCTGAGCATAAGTTCGGGGAGGATGCTCATTTTTCCGGCAAAATCACCGCGCGAGGTGTAATAACCTGCCATAATGGAGTCCATAACGGCAATATCCGCACTCCCGTTGTTGAGTTGTGTCAAAGTGTCAATTTGTGCAGTGAGAGGCAAGAGCTCTTTTCCGAAAAGAAGAGAGTTTGTGTTCTTTTCGTCGTTGTTGCAGGCGGTAAGGCCGATAGCAAGCACGCTGACAAGCATCAGAACGGCCACGATAGCGATGATGGATTTTTTCATATAATCTCCTTATACGGGTGAAATAAACCACCCTTTAATTCGGTTGATGGTGTCATTATACTTTAGTTCGCTAAACTTGTAAAGCGTTTGCGCCATAGTTCCCGCGTTATTTATTCCGGCGCGGGCGCAACGCGTCGCGTGTACGCGCCTGCACGCGAGCGGTGCGGAGGCGTACGGCGATGCGCGGCTGCGGAAAGCGGGTTTGAAATCGGGCGATGCGTTCTGAAAGTGTTTCGGCAGGCGCTGAAAAGCGCGAAATACGTATCAAACGATTGACAGCCGACGGGCGCGGTGATAATATGATGTCAAATTTGAAACCGTTGAAGGGAAGAAAACGGGTGACGGACTCAGAGAGAGTCGGCGGCGGTGTGATGCCGGCAGAAACCGAACCCGATAATATGGGTCCCCGAGGGCCGAGGCGAAAGGAAACGAGTAGCCGAGGACGTAATGCTCGCGTAAGAAGCCTGACTGTGATGGCAGTCGATGAGTGGGTGCGGCAGCGATGTCGCGTCAATGCGGGGTGGCACCGCAGGATAAGAATCCTGTCCCGGCAGCAAGTTTTGCTGTCGGGCTTTTTGTTTGTCGGCAAAACGAAACTTGAAACGACGTGTCCGTGTCGCTTTCGGGAGATGTCCCGAAAACGGGGCAAAACACGGTGCGTGTTCGGACGAAATTCGCGTGCGGGTAAGAAGGGATACGAGCCCGCGCGGGGAAATAAAAGACGGAGGTAATCCTTATGAGCAAAACAAGCGAAATCCCTTACAAAATCTATCTGACCGAAAACGAGTTGCCTAAGGAGTGGTACAACGTGCGTGCCGATATGCGCACCGACCACAGACCTCTCCTCAATCCCGCGACGCTGAAGCCCGTTACTCTTGCCGAACTGGAACCCGTGTTCTGCACGGAACTTGCCAAGCAGGAACTCAACGACACCGACGCATTGATAGCCATCCCCGACGAAGTGCGGAATTTCTATAAGATGTACCGTCCGTCGCCGTTGGTGCGCGCATATTGTCTGGAGAAATACCTCGACACTCCCGCGGAAATCTACTATAAGTTCGAGGGCAACAACACGAGCGGCAGTCACAAACTGAACAGCGCAATCGCACAGGCGTATTACGCCAAGGAGCAGGGATTGAAAGGCCTGACCACCGAAACGGGTGCAGGGCAATGGGGCACCGCACTCAGTATGGCGTGCGGTTACTTCGGGCTCAAACTCACAGTGTATATGGTCCGTTGTTCTTACGAGCAGAAACCGCAACGCCGCACCGTAATGCAGGTGTACGGGGCGAACGTCATCGCGTCGCCGTCCGACACCACGGCGGTGGGAAGGAAGATGCTGGCGGCTCACCCCGAGAACACTTCGGGCAGCCTCGGCACGGCGATTTCGGAGGCAGTCGAGGTCGCCACGACGAGTGAAGGCCTCAGATATGCGCTCGGAAGCGTGCTCAATCAGGTTATGTTGCACCAGTCCGTCATCGGTCTCGAAAGCAAGACCGCAATGGAAAAGGCGGACAGGTATCCCGACATCGTCATCGGGTGTGCGGGTGGCGGCAGCAACCTCGGCGGGCTTATGGCGCCGTTTATGCGCGACAAACTCAAAGGCGAGGCGTCCCCGTATTTCATCGCCGTGGAGCCTATGAGTTGTCCCTCTCTCACGCGCGGAAAGTTCGCGTACGATTTCTGCGACACGGGCAAGGTCACTCCTCTTGCGAAGATGTACACGCTCGGCAGCGGATTTATGCCCGCGCCCTCGCACGCCGGCGGTCTCAGATACCACGGTATGAGCCCCATACTCAGCCAACTTTACCACGACGGTTATCTTGACGAGGCGCGCGCCGTAAGTCAGGTGGACGTCTTCGAGGCGGCCAAGGAATTTGCCAGAGTGGAGGGTATACTTCCCGCGCCCGAGTCCGCACACGCCATTAAGGTGGCTATGGACGAGGCGAGGAAGTGCAAGGAAACCGGAGAAAAGAAGGTCATACTGTTCGGGCTTACCGGCACGGGCTACTTCGACCTCATCTCTTACGAGCGTTCTATGAAAGGTACGCTGGCGGACGCTCCTCCCACCGACGAATCCCTTGCCGAAAGCGAAAAAGATATGCCTGTGGCGGAATAATACCGTATTGGCGTCTGCGCGCCGTGCGGGGGGGGGGTAAACCCCGAGAAGGCGTGCGGCGGCGGAAAGACCGAACGTCGTTAAAAAGCCCGTCCGCTCCCTTGCGGACGGGCTTTTTTTACGCTTTGAAAGAAAATCCTCGGCAAATTTTTTCTTGTCGCAAACGTTGCTTAAGTGCTATTAAAAACGGCGATTTTTATAAAACCACTCTCGAAAAGACGGTTAAGTAGAATAGTTTTTGGCGTTTTCGAGAGTACTTATGGTGTTCGAGCGGGTTTGCGGAGGCGGAGCCGCTTGACTTGCCGGGGGTTGCGCCAATGTCTCCTCGGTGCTATAATCTCAAAAGATTTTGCGTGCGCCCGTGCCTTCGGCAGGTTCGGGCAAATCGTCGAAAAGCAGGACGATTGCATTGAAAGAGAGGAGGCGGCAGGTGAAAGGTATGCTCGGCGAAATATACGACCGTGACGGCAAACCCTTGTTCTGCGATACGGCGGTGTTTGTGACCCGTCGACTTCTGCCTGTTCTTGCAAAGAGTGCCGTTGCGGGCGTCGTCGTGGGCGGCGTTGTCACGCTGTTCAATTATCTGCTTGAGGTCGCGGGTGAATTCGCCGCCCTGTTTGCCGGCATCGCCAGAAGCGGCGTATGGCTCTCGCTGTGCTATATCGTCCTTATGGCTTGCGTGGCGGTTTTTATGTATTTCTTCACCCGCGTCCTTCCCGAGGGCAGGGGGAGCGGTATTCCTCGCACGGAAGCCTCCGCCTGCGGCAAAATGAGATTAAAATGGTGGAGACTTTGCCTTGCCACCGTCGTCGGCAGCACTGTCTCCTTTTTTGCGGGAATTCCCGTCGGTGCCGAAGGACCTTCCGTTCAACTGGGAGGCGGACTCGGCGCGGGCGTCGAGGAAGCGGACGGCACCGTGACGCGAGGTCGTCGCCCTGTTATGACCGCGGGTATCGCGGCGGGTGTCGCCGGCGCGTTCATAGCGCCCGCAACGGGTTTCTTGTTCACTCTCGAAGAAGTGCAGCGCAAGTTTGACCCTCTTATGTGCGCCTGTGCCGCCGTTTCCGTATTTTACGCATATGCGGTGCGTATTCTTCTCGGCGGTGCGTTGGGTATGAAAACGGTGTTTATCGCCGCGGAGGGATTGTCGGCGTTGCCCGTGGCGTATATGTGGGCGCCCGTAATCGCGGGAATAGCGGCGGCGCTGGTTGCCAGAATTTTCAACGAAATAATACTTCGCACCGATTTTCTCGGGGCGAAGTCGCGTGTGCCGATGTGGATTCCGCTCGTGGTCGTGTTTTTGCTGTCGGGTGTGGTCAACATTTTCATTGCCGACGAGGTGGGCAGCGGAATGACCATCATCAACGGGATAATCGGCGGTGAATACGACTGGGCGGAAACGTTTTTGCTGTTCGCGGTCAAGTTGATT
>USGA01000008.1 GCA_900554085.1 uncultured Clostridia bacterium
CGGCGTTCTGCTCCGCATAGGTATCCCCGTGCTGTCCGAGGGAGACCTCATAGTGCAGACCCTGCCCACCCTCGCGTGGTTCATCGCGATAGTCATCGTTTTCAGTCTCATATTCACGTATTTCGCCACCGCGTACATTCTCCGACCCGTGGAGGAACTCGCGGAGCAATCACGCGTGCAGTCGGTGGTCTCCACCAAATATTCGGAACTGGAACCGATAACCGAAATTCTCAACCGCAAAAACAACGAACTTTACGAGCAACTCGACGTCATCAAGCGCGAGCAGGCGCGCGTCGTCAACGTGCAGGAATCCAAAAACGAGTTCATTGCCAACATAACTCACGAGATGAACACCCCCCTCACCAGTATAAAGGGTTTTGCAGACCTGCTCGAAAGCGGCGGACTGGACGAAAAAGGCAGAGCCAACGCAGTGCGGGTCATTCGCGAGCAGTCCGACAGACTGAGCGGTCTTATCGCCTGCATCATAAACTACAACGAACTGAACGACGACGAACTGCCCTCATACGAATGCAACGTCGGCGAAATCGCCCGCGGCGTGGCGGAATCGCTCCGCCCCGCAATAGAGTCCGGTTCGATTACTCTCAACCTCGACATCGACGACGACGTCACCGTGTCTTCGAGGCAGGAGCGGTTGACCGAAATCTTCGGCAATCTCATACGGAATGCGGCACGTTACAACAAGGAAAACGGCTCCGTTACAGTGCGCGTAAAAGGTGGGCGAGACCCCTACGCCGAGGTTGAAGACACGGGCATAGGCATTGCGGAGGAAAACCTCGACAAAGTGTTCTCGCGTTTCTTCACCGTGGACAAGTCGCACAGCGGCAAACACGGCGGTTTCGGGCTCGGACTGGCGGTCGTCCGAAAACTGTGCGACCGCGCGGGCTGGAGACTGACGGTAAAGAGCACCCTCGGCGAAGGCACCTGTTTCAAAATCGAATTCTGATTGAAATATTTTCAACGACTTTGTATTTCGGGATTACGGCAACACGCTTACGGAGCACCGCGCGAACGCGGTGCTTTTTTCACCTCGGACGTGCCGCGGGAGGATAAAATTTTGGTTTACTTTTTTACCGTCTTGAACAATCGGGCGACGTATAGTATAATTGATTACGTGCAAAGCAAGCACGATAAGGAGGGAGTATGATTTACACCATATTCAACGAATTTCTCGAAGTCTCCGTATCCGACGTAGGCGCGGAACTTATGTCCATTCGCTCGAAAGCCGACGGCACGGAATTCCTGTGGCAAGGCGACCCCGCTTTCTGGGCGGGGCGCGCTTACAACCTTTTCCCTATTTGCGGAAGACTGACCGACGGCAAATACATCTACCGCGGCAAAACCTACGAAATGAACCTGCACGGTTTCGTGCGGAAAAGCGTTCTCGACGCCACCGTGCTCGCCTGCGACAAAATAGATTTCGGCATCAAAGCCGACGACAGAACGAAGGCGATGTATCCTTTCGATTTCGAATACCACATCTGCTATACCCTCGTCGGCAAAACGGTGAAAATGGAAATTTCGGTCGTCAATCACTCCGACGTCACAATGCCTTTCGCCCTCGGCGGTCACCCGGGTTTCAACGTGCCCCTCGGCGGCGACGGCACTTTCGACGACTGGTATCTCGAATTCACGCCCGAATGCAGGCCGCGCGCAATTTATATGTCGGACACCTGCTACACCACCGAACGCACCGACGACTTCCCTCTTGTCGACGACAGAATTCTGCCCCTCAGGCACTCGCTGTTCGACCGCGACGCCGTCTTGCTCGAAAACGCGTCGGGAAAGATTTCGCTCCGCTCCGACAAGAGCAAACACAGCGTCACCGTGGAAGCCCCCGACGCTATGAAATACCTGTCGATATGGCACACCCCGAAGACGGAAGCCCCGTTCGTCGCAATCGAGCCTTGGACCAGCGTCCCCGCCTACGACGGAGTCGTCGACGACCTCTCCTCCAAGCGCGATATGTTCGAACTTTACCCCCTCGCGACCTACGAACTCATCTGGACGATTACGGTGGAATAAGAACCCGAAACACAATCTGTCCGAATGTACATATTGAGAAATCCTCTCCCGCACGGAGAGGATTTGTTTTTGTGCGCAGATGTCGTTATGCGCATATCGGCATTCGTGCAGCCGCGTCCGCCGCGCGGATTTTTTCCGTCGGACGGCTGCACGCCTGTTCATAAAAACAAAAGCGCATCTCGCGAAAGATGCGCATATTGCCACTTGACGCGACGTTTACGTCGGTTGAACATTCGTTTGTGCTCATATCATCATACTGCCAACAGTCGGACGGCTGCACGTGCCGAGATATGCGAATATGTGCATTTCAGTCTTTGACGTTGCCGTCGCCGTCGTCACGCGTGCGGTCGGTCTCGGCACCTTCACGTCCGTCGACCCCTTCGCTTTCCGACACGTACGGAGAGGCGTCCTCGGGAAGCCCTCCGCCCGTTGCGACACCCTCGGCAGGCGATTTCTCCGCCTCCCGACTGCCGCTTTCGGCGTCTCCGTCCTCGGCGGATTCCCCGTCGGGGAACGGCTCGTCGGACATAGCCTTGGCCTTGGCTTCCGCAACGATAGAAGCGATTTCGTCCTGGGTTATATTGCCGTCCGCGGCGCGTATGCGGTCCAGCATTTCCTTGATTGCGCGGTATTGCCTTTCCTGTTCGACGGTATACCGTGCGTCGGCTTCGGACTTCATTTTCTCGAACCTGTTCATCATCACGCAGGTGACGGCGAACATCGCGCAGATTATCACGCCCAGCGCGAATATGATTCCGCCCGTCGTCACGCTCTTGCCGCTCGCAAGATAATATATGCCCGCGCCCACCAGCGCAAGCCCCACCAACAGGCAGAACACTGCCACTATAAGATTGCCTTTTCTTCCGGATTTCATAACAAAACCTCTCTACGATTTTACTCGCGGCACACCGTCCTGTCAACGCCGTCGATTGACAGCCCCGAATAATTTGCGATAGAATGCCACTATGAGTTTCTTCGACGGCAGATTTTATATCCAGGCGGCGGCCGCAAGCGGAACGGAAGCCGTGTTGAAGCGCGAAATTTCCGACCTCGGATACACGCCGTCGGGCGCGGAATACGGCAGGATACGTTTCGAAGGCGATATGCGCGACGCGGCGCGCGCCAACGTTTTCCTGCGGACTGCGGGAAGAGTGCGCATAGAACTCGCCCGTTTCCCCGTCCGCTCATTCGACGAACTTTACGACGGGGTGCGCGCCCTGCCGTGGACGGAAATATTGCCCCAATCCGCCGCGCTCACCGTCACGGCAAGGAGTATTCACAGCGAACTTTTCTCGCTCTCGGACATACAACGAATAACCAAAAAAGCCGCCGCCGACAAACTTTGCGCGGCATACGGACTGTCAAGGCTTCCGGAGGACGGCGTGACGTATTCCCTGGAAGCGGGTATAGCCGACGACGTTGCGACCCTCGCGCTCGACACTTCGGGAGAGGGACTGCACAAGCGCGGTTACCGCGTGATTGTGGGAGACGCCCCGATAAGAGAAACCCTCGCCGCCGCGATTATACTTATGTCGGTATGGCGAGGAGACCGTCCCTTCGCCGACCCTTTCTGCGGCTCGGGCACACTGCCCGTGGAAGCGGCAATGATTGCGACCAATACCGCACCGGGCGCAGCGCGTTCTTTCGCGTTTGAAAAATTTGCACTCGCACCCGCGGTACTCTCCTCCGTCAGAGAGGAAGCGCGTTCTCTTGCCGACCTGTCGGCAAAGACGGATATAATCGCATCGGACATATCGCCCGCCGCCGTAAAAAC
Organism: uncultured Clostridia bacterium; assembly: GCA_900554085.1. Lineage (GTDB taxonomy): Bacteria > Bacillota > Clostridia > Christensenellales > CAG-917 > Limadaptatus. The sequence continues at coordinate 3,818 of USGA01000008.1, forward strand.
GGCTCAGAAACACGCTTCGCGGGCGGGAATGGACAAATTCGTGCGGTTTTCCGTCGGTGACGTCAAAAACTTTTCCTCTTCCCTCTCCCACGGCGTGCTGTTTGCCAATCCCCCTTACGGAGAACGCCTTATGAAACCCCGCGAACTGGAAAGACTGTACCGCGATTTCGGACGCGCTTTCGCCGCCCTCGACGAATGGAGCGCGTACGTCATCACCTCTTTCTATGCGTTCGAAAAGTTCTTCGGCAGACGGGCGGACAAACGCAGGAAACTTTACAATTCCGAAATAGAATGTCAACTTTTCCGTTTCCTCGGCGCACCGCCGCCGCGCGGAAACGGCAGGGAGCCGATATGAGAGCAGTCATTCAACGCACTTTCGAGACCGCCCTTTTCGTGGACGGCAAAGAGATAAGCCGCATACCGTCGGGACTTACCGTATTTCTCGCGGTGTGTCGCGGCGACACGGAAGAACAGGCGGATTATTTCGCCCGCAAACTCTCCAACCTGCGCGTTTTCCGCGACGAAAACGGCAAGATGAACAAGAGCATACGGGACGCCGGCGGAGAAATCCTGCTCGTCAGCCAGTTTTCGCTTGCCGGAACGCTCGGCAAAGGCACCGGCAACCGCCCCGACTTCGGCCACGCCGAACTGCCCGACCGTGCCCGCGAACTTTACGAGAGGGTGCGGGACAAACTTCGTGCGGAGGGTCTCACCGTGAAAACGGGGGTTTTCGGCGCGCATATGTACATAGAACAGAAGCAGGACGGTCCCCTGAGTTTCGTGTTCGAATGTTGAGCGGGCAACCTGATGTTGAGCGGGCAACCTAAAGCCGTCGAATCTCTTTCCTTTTTGCAGCCGTTCAGGCGCGCTTCCGAAAACAATCGGGGGCGGAAATTCCGAGACTTCGCGGCAAAGGCAAACGTGTTTCACATAGGCGAATAAATCTTCACATATTACAAAAAGCCGCCTTTAAGACGGCTTTTTCAATATCTTAAATTCGCTTTGCGCCATTTTGTCTTTCGTCCGCAAACCCGCGCGGCGTTCGGAAGCGGTCGGGCACGACCGTGGCTCCGCCCGACTGCCGCCGCGTCTTCAGGCGTACAACGACACGCTTCTGAGCACAGGCACGCTGCGGGATTGCCTGATGACAATTCTCACCACGTCCGAAACGGGAGCGTCCTCGAACATAAGTATTCGGCGGTTGCCTATAACGGTGCTGTCGCCTATGAGTTTCCATTTTCCGTCGGAGCGCACCCACCGTAACCGCGACCGGAATCAACACGATAAAAACTATAACTCCCCCGACGTCGGTTCTCCGACGTAATCAACCCTGTATTTGACGTCGCCCCCGGCGACCGGCTCTCCTCTCAAACGCGCCGAGCGGCTCACACTCCCGCAATGTCGCGGATTATTCTGCCCGCTATAGTGAGCCCCGCTACCGCGGGTACGTATGACACGGAAGCGGGCGTTCTTTCCTCGGCGGACGGGCGCGGTTCTTCCTCGGAGTAAAGCACGTTCACGCCCTTTATACCCCGCTTTCTGAGTTCCTTGCGCATAACCCGCGCCAACGGACACACCGATGTCTTTTCGATGTCGCAAATGACAAAATCGGTGTTTAATTTGTTTCCAGTGCCCATTGAACTTACGATTGCGACATTTGCCGCCTTTGCGCGGGATATCAGTTCCAACTTGGCGGAGACTGTATCCACGGCGTCCGCGACGTAATCGTAGTCGGCAAGGCACACCTCGTCGGCAGTCTCGGCGGAGTAACGCAAATCGTATGTTACGACGCGGCAATCGGGATTGACGGAAAGCACCCTTTGCTTTGCCGCTTCCGTCTTGCGTTTGCCCAAAGTTTCTCGGGTGGCGATAATCTGACGGTTGAGGTTGCTCTCCTCCACCGCGTCGCAATCCAGCAACCCGATAGTGCCCACTCCGGCTCGGGCGAGGGCTTCGACGATGTAACCGCCCACGCCGCCGAGTCCGCAAACGAGCACACGGGCGCGGCGGAGTTTCTCCACACCCTCGCTGCCTATGAGTGCTTCCGTCCTGTCGTAAAAAGCCATCTATTCCTCCGCGGTTTCCGAATTATTCCGCACCGCCGCTTCCTTTTCCAGAGTGGAAATCGACTTTTCTCCTGTCGCTCTTTCGCCCCACTTTTCCGCCCACTTTTCGGGGTAAAAATCGAAGTAGGACGCTCCTGCGCGGCGCATTTTTTCAAAGCGGGGCGAATTGCACCACACGGCGGAAGGTATGCCTATGACGAACAGATACAGCGGTCCCAGCAACAGGGATTGCAGGGTGTGACCGTATTCGTGGACTGTTGCCGCGCGTTTCCATTCCTCTCCCCTGCCGCCGTTGACGAAAACGAACATACCGAGCGACACCCCGCCGAATTTGCCGTCGTGCACCACGACGGTTGCTCCGTGATAGCAAAACTTCGGACAGCGCGCAAAACGGAGCAGCAACGCCAGACCCGCAAAGGTCTGCACGACGCCGTAGGTCCATTGCCAGAAAATATAAAAAATTTCCGCTATCCTTTTCACACGGAAATTATAGCACCGCGCGGGGATTTTTTCAACATTGAAGCGCATTTGGCACGGCACCTCACATTGACATCGCGCGACGCGCGCCGTATAATGGGTTTACTGCAGTGACAGGCAAGGTGATGTCGGAAAATGCTCAAACTCGTTGAGGTTACAAAGGATTATCCCGTTGCGGGGTCCGTCGTTCACGCTTTGAAAGGAATAAGCGTGAATTTTCGCAAGAGCGAGTTCGTGTCCGTACTCGGTCCTTCGGGGTGCGGCAAAACGACTATGCTCAACATTCTCGGCGGGCTGGACAGATACACCGACGGCGACCTCGTCATCGGCGACAGGTCCACGCGCGATTTCCGCTCTCGCGACTGGGACGCCTACCGCAATCATTCCGTAGGTTTCGTTTTCCAGAGTTACAATCTTATCCCCCACCTCACGGTGCTGCAGAACGTGGAACTTGCGCTCACCATTTCGGGTATGTCGCGCAAAAAGAAAAAGGCGTTGGCTTCCGACGCTCTTCTCCGCGTGGGGCTGGGCGGTATGCTCAAAAAGAAACCCAACCAACTTTCGGGCGGACAGATGCAGCGCGTCGCAATCGCCCGCGCAATCGTAAACAATCCCGAAATTATCCTCGCCGACGAGCCCACGGGCGCGCTCGACAGCACCACAAGCGTGCAGATTATGGATTTGTTGCAGGAGATAGCCGACGACAAACTGGTGGTTATGGTCACGCATAACCCCGACCTTGCAGAGCGCTACTCCACCCGTATCATCGAACTTTACGACGGGGAAATCGTGTCCGACAGCAATCCTTACGACGGACTTCCCACAATGCTTTCGCCCGTGACCGCGGCAGAAATGCGCTCGCCTCTCGAGGAATACATAGAGCACGCGAAAGAAATCTCCCCGAAGGCCGATTCCCAAACGGACAAAAACCGCAAAAAAGGCGCAAAGATTCTCGCAGACCGCACCGACGCGGAGACTGCGCCCGCCGCTGCCGACGATTCCACAGCCGACGTCACGTCCGACGTCGAGAGCGGCACGGATAATCCCGAAAAAACCGAGGACAACGAAAAATTCGTTGCAGTCGTGTCCCCCGAACACCCGCAGAAACTCAAAAAACGCAGCGGGCAACCCAAGGAGAAAAAACAGCGCGCGTCGATGTCTTTCTTTACGGCAATAGGTCTGAGCGCGCGCAATCTCGTCACAAAGAAAACCCGCACTATCCTCACCGCTTTTGCGGGAAGCATAGGTATCATCGGTATCGCGTTGGTGCTCAGTATGTCCAACGGCTTTTCGCTGTATATGAACGATATGGAGCAGAACATCATAGCGAGTATGCCCGTGACAATCGCCAGCACGGGTATCAAAATCGACGTGAACGAGGCTATGCAGATGCCCTCAACCGACGGCCAGTTCCCCGAAGGCGATTTCGTCACCCCGTACGAACCCGATTCGGGCTGGCAGGGCGTGGAAATCAGCGCAAATATCATCACGGAAGATTACGTCGATTACGTCCGCGACCTCGACCCTACGCTGGTGAGTGCCGTACAGTACAAGCATTCGGCGTCTATGCGGCTTGTCGGGCACACGGGAAGCAACGGACGCGTCAAAACCATAAACACGGGCACGATAAACTGGCAGGAACTGTTGTGGGACGATTTCATTACGTCGCAGTACGACGTCCTTTACGGTCACTACCCCGGCACCGAGGAGGCAGCCGCTTTTCTCGCCGACAAGGATCCCGATTCCGCATCTTATTCGGACGGCGAGAATTACGACGGAATGAAAGCGCGGCAGATCGTGCTGGTTGTCAGCAGTTACAACACCATTGACGTGGGGATTCTGCAGGAACTCGGAATCTACCCCGGATATCTTATGAACAACACCTATGACAAGGTGGATTTTTCCGACATCGTGGGCACGCAGTTCGAAGTGGTCGGACTGGACAACAGATACGCGCCCGCAACGGACGGTGAAAAGCCAGTCTACACGGAACGCGAAGCCGCGGATATGGCGGACAAGGACGGCAACGTAACGGTTACCGTCGTCGGTATACTCCGTATCAAGCAAGGCGTGATGATGCCTTTCCTCTCGAGCGGTATAGCCTATACCGAAGACCTCACGAACCTCTACCTCGAAAAAGCCGCGGCATCGTCGGTCGGTCAGGCACAGATAAACAACACCGACTACAACATTCTTACCGGCGACGATTTCACCGAGGACGTCTCCCCCATTGTGACTATGGCGGCGGCGTACGGAATAGACGAGGCGACGCTTATCGAATTCGTGCGCCCCACGCTCATCAACGCACTGGGCAACGACGAACAGGAACTCAAGGACGCTCTCAACGCCGCCAAGAGTTTCTCCGACCTCATAAGCATTTTCCTCGAAGGCAAAGGGCTGTCGTTCAGCGCGGTACGCGAATTGCTGGTGCCCATTCTCGCGGGTGAACTCGGCGTGGACGCCAAGGTACTCAGCACCCTGCTCGACAGCGCGTACACCAACGCGCTGCAGAAACTGGGCGCAAGCGACCTGCCTTCGGCAGTCTACATCTATCCCAAGAATTTCGCCGCAAAGGACGAGGTGCTCGCCTACCTCGACGCCTGGAATACCGACAAGCCCTCCACAGAACAGATTCACTACACGGACCTTGCAGGTACGTTTTCCGAGGTGATGACCCGCGTTGTGGGCATAGTTTCCTATATACTCATAGCGTTCTCCGCCATATCGCTCATAGTCTCGAGCGTGATGATTGGCATAATCACCTATGTGTCCGTCCTCGAGCGCACGACTGAAATCGGCGTGCTGCGCAGTCTGGGCGCGCGCAAACTCGACGTGGCGAATTTGTTCAATGCGGAGACGGGAATAATAGGCACCATTTCGGGTTCGCTCGGCGTTTTGCTGGCGTGGCTCATCGACTTCCCGCTCAATGCGTGGATAGCCTCGATATCGCCCGACTTCCCCAAGAACTTCGCCGTGCTCAATCCGATTCACGCGGTAATACTCATTGCGCTGAGCGTCGGACTCACCATTCTGTCGGGACTTCTCCCCGCAATGCTCGCCGCCCGCAAAGACCCCGTCAAGGCGTTGCGTGCAAGCGGCTGACGCTTGCGCCGCCTCGAAAACACGCTGCGTATTTTTCAAAAAGCACTTATCGTGTTTGACAACCCGTGGGACGGCGTATATAATGACCTTGATACCAAAGAGGTGCGATATGCTCAAAACCTGTTTCCCCGAAAGACTGAAGCAACTGCGCAAGGACAACAATATGCTGCAATCAGACCTTGCCGCTCATTTCAACGTTTCGAAATCCGCCGTCTCCGGCTGGGAAGTGGGCAGAAATCAGCCCAGTTACGACATTCTCATCGAAATGAGCATTCTTTTCGGCGTCACGGTGGATTACATAATCGGCAGAAGAAATTATTGAGTTACGCCCCCGTTTTCCCCTCTGTACGCGCACAACACGGGAGCGCAGACATAGGATACGGACTAAAACACGAAATGTGCACAACCCCCTCTCGACGGAGAGGGGGTTGTCTTTGTTCGTAAAACTTTCGCGAAACGGTTGTCTTCGTCACACGGTGCGGTCGCCGGTGCAAATATCCGCTCCGCGCCGTGAAGAGTCGGCTCAGTCCTCTTTGTACCACTCGCCGCCTTTCAGCACTTTGCGCAGATACTCTGCGGTGTAGGAGGTCGGGTGTTTTGCCACTTCCTCGGGAGTGCCGCAGACTATCACCCTGCCGCCGCCGTCTCCGCCGTCGGGTCCGAGGTCGACGATGTAATCCGCGGTCTTTATGACGTCGAGATTGTGCTCGATGACTATAATCGTATTTCCGCTGTCGGCAAGTCTGCCGAGAATGGCAAGCAGTTTCGCTACGTCGTGAGAATGAAGTCCCGTCGTGGGTTCATCGAGAATGTAAAGCGTCTTTCCCGTGCTTCTGCGGCTGAGTTCCGTGGCGAGTTTGACGCGTTGCGCCTCGCCGCCGCTGAGGGTCGTCGAGGACTGTCCCAGTTTGATATAGCCCAGCCCCACATCGTAAAGAGTCTGAATCTTGTTGCGTATGCGCGGCACGTTCGCGAAAAACGCCAGGGCCTCCTCCACCGTCATATCCAGCACTTCGGCAATGCTTTTGCCCTTGTACTTGACTTCGAGAGTTTCGCGGTTGTAGCGCGCGCCTTTACACACTTCGCAGGGCACATAGACGTCGGGCAGGAAGTGCATTTCGATTTTGATTATGCCGTCGCCTTTGCAGGAGAACCTGCCCGCTTTGTAACCTCTTGCCTGCGCGTCGGGAAGCGCGGCGTAAAGGTCGCGTATCAAACCGAACACGTTCGTGTACGTGGCGGGATTGGAGCGAGGCGTGCGCCCTATGGGGCTTTGGTCTATGGCGATGACCTTGTCTATGTTCTCCAGTCCGTCCACTCCGGCGCAGACGCCCACGGGAAGATGAGTGCCCATAAGAGAGTTGGACAACGACGGGAACAAAACTTCGTTGACGAGGCTGGATTTTCCGCTGCCCGAAACGCCCGTTACCGCCGTGAATACTCCCGTCGGGAACGCCACGTCGACGGACTGCAGATTGTTCTGCGCCGCACCGCGAACGGTAATGAAGCCGCCGTTTCCTTTTCTTCGCGTCTCGGGAACGGGAATCGAGAGTTCGCCGGAAAGATATTTTCCCGTTATGGAACGTGGTTCCGCGATAATGTCCTTGAGTTTGCCCGCCGCGACTACTTCGCCGCCGTGCACGCCCGCACCGGGACCGATATCCACGATATAGTCCGCCTCGCGCATAGTCTCTTCGTCGTGTTCGACGACTATGAGCGTATTTCCGAGGTCGCGCAGTCCTTTCAGCGAGGCAAGCAGTTTGCCGTTGTCTTTCTGATGAAGTCCTATGCTGGGCTCGTCGAGAATATAAAGCACGCCGGTGAGCCCGCTGCCTATCTGCGTGGCAAGTCTTATACGCTGGCTTTCGCCGCCGCTTAGCGACGCCGACGAGCGCGACAACGTAAGATAATTGAGACCGACGTCGCTGAGAAAGCGCAGTCGGGCGTTGATTTCCTTCAGTATGCGTTCGGCGATGAGTTTTTCCGTTTCGCCCAGGGTCAACGCAGCAAGAAAATCGGCAATCGCCCCCACGGGCATACTGCACAATTCGTGAATGTTTTTGCCGCCGACGGTGACCGACAGCGCTTCGGGTTTGAGTCGCTTGCCGCCGCACGCCGTGCAAGGCACCTGTTTCATATAGCGCGAGATTTCCATCTTGACCATTTCCGAATCGGTCTCGTTGAAACGGCGCAGCAGGTTGTTTGCGATTCCTTCGTACGGGGTGTTGAACTGCCCGCTGAAACCTCTGGAATTGTATTCCATTCTGACGGGTGCTCCGTCCGTGCCGTAGAAAATGATGTCGAGGATACGTTTGGGCAGGTCCTTTATCGGAGTGTCGAGCGAAAATCCGTACTCGCGCGCCAGCCCCTTGAACTGCATCTGGGACATCTTGCCCGTGTCGATATACCAACCGCTGGCCTTGATTCCGCCCTGTCTGAGCGAAAGATTTTCGTCGACAATAAGGCGGTTGACGTCGATTTCGTTGGTGAACCCGAGACCCGCGCACACGGGACACGCGCCGTAGGGGTTGTTGAACGAAAACAGCCTCGGCGTGAGTTCCTCGAAACTCAGTTCGCAGTCGGGACAGGCGTATTTTGTGGAATAAAGCACCTCTTCGCCGTCGAAATCGGCGACGACGAGCCCCTCCGCCAGTTTGACCGCGCTTTCGATAGCCTCCGAAAGGCGCCTGCCTATGCCTTCC
>USGA01000009.1 GCA_900554085.1 uncultured Clostridia bacterium
GACGTGCTGGCGGGCAGATGTTCGGTATATCAGGCGCTTGTGCAGGACCACGAAAGCGCGGCGCGCGTGCTTCCGTCCACGGGTGGCGGAGAGGAAATCTCGGCGCAGGCGTTCCGTGCGCTTGTCGACAACGTTCCCGACGCCGACTTCGTCCTGATAGATTGTCCCGCGGGTATCGAAAGGGGATTTCACCGCGCCGTATCCGCCGCAAACGAAGCCCTCGTCGTCACCACGCCTTCCGCTTCGGCCATACGTGACGCGGACAAGGTGGTTTCGTTGCTCGCCGCCTACCGTCTCGAGGACGTGTCGGTGGTGGTCAACCGCATACGCCCCGATATGGTGGCGCGCGGCGAGATGATGAGCGTGGAGGACGTTTGCGGGCTGTTGCGCACTCCCGCCGTCGGAGCAATACCCGAAGACGATTGTATTACACTTTACCAGCAATTGGGCAGAGTGCCCGATTTTGCCCTGTCGGAAAGGGCGTACGAGAGACTTGCCTCAAACGTTGCCAGGCGGGAAAAGAAAGTGGCGGAATTGCGCAAGCCGAGGAAGAGGAGGAGATGGTTTTGAGACACGCCGCAGAGATGCAGGAAAGATTGAGGAAGATGCTCACCAAGGACAAGATAGGCGACGCGGGTTTCGTTTCGGCGTTGAAACGCGACGTCGGACGGGTTCTGAAAGATTATTTCGAACTTTCCGACGAGCCCGAACTCACGGTTGCCGTAAACGCCGACGGCGGATATGCGGTAACGGTGTCGGCGCGCGCCGATGACATTCGACGTTTCCGCACGACGGAAAGCCTGCCCAGACCGGAAATGTGAAAAGGTCGGTATACAACCCGCGTTTGCCGCATACGGTAATGCGAGGTGAGTTTATGGATTTCGACCGTACCAAAAAAATCGAAGTTGAAGTGACCGAAAACAATATCGTCGAGAACGAAGTCAACGCCGCGAAGAAACCCAAACGTCGTCGTCTGGCGGGCGCGCTCGACATTTTCGACATCGCGCTCATACCCGTGACCATCGGGGTGTTCGTGTCTCTCGGATTTCTGTTCGCGGGTCTTTTCCGTGCGTCGTCCATAGAGGGAGTCGCCACTCTCGGCAATGCGCTTGCGGCAATGTTCTAAATGAAATTCAGGGTCCATCCTCTCTTTTTCGCGCTTGCTCTCGTACTGGTGTTGACGGGGCAGGCGCTCGGTTTCGTCTGGACGCTTGTGGCCGTACTCCTGCACGAGGCGGGTCACGCGCTGGCGGCTCGCACGAGAGGATATGCCGTAAAACAGGTGGTGCTGTTGCCGTTCGGAGCGGCAATGAGCGCCGAAGAGGAATTCGACGGACGCACGGGCGCAATCGCGGGGCCCGCGGTCAGTCTTGTCGCCGCTCTTATGACCGCGGGGGTGTGGTGGCTTTTCCCCGCCGTCTATCCGTATACGCGGGCTTTTTTGCTTGCCAATCTTACAATCGGGCTGTTCAATCTGTTGCCCGTCTATCCGCTCGACGGTTCTATGGTGGTGCTGTCGCGCGCCCGCAACCGTCTGCTTGCGCTCAAAATAATGCAGGTGGCGGGCATAGCGGTGAGCGTCGTTTTCTTCGTGCTGTTCGTCGTGTCGGTATTTTTCGGAATGAATTTCACGTTCTGCGTGATTGCGGTGTTCCTCTTTTACGGCGCGACGGTGGGCTCCCGCGAGGCTTCGTGCGTGAGCGTTCTGTCGGCGCAAAGCAAAAAATATTCCCACGGCGTCACCGAAAAGAGAGTGACGGTATCGCGCGACATTCCTCTTGCGCGGCTTTTTCATCATATAGACAGCCGCACGCACGTGGTCTTCGAGGTGGTGGACGTCCCGGAGGACGGCGCGCCCGTTCGCGTCGGAGAAGTCACGGAAGAACGGTTGCGCACGCTTGCCGCGCGCGGCAGGTTGTCCCGCACTTTGCGGGAATGCGAAAACGAAGAGCAAACCCCTGCACAACCCGTGCGGGCGGCCTCGCGTCGACGTCCGTCTTCCGTGCGCCGTTGCGCAGGATAGGGCGACTTATTCACCATTTTCCGCTTTTTGTTCACCGCCTTGACTTGGCGGGATATTTGTACTAGTATATTTGCGAAAAAGATTTCGCGGCGCGCTCGCGCCCGCGTGGGAGTAAAGTTATGTTGTATGTCGGCGTTGACATCGGCGGTATGTCGATAAAAGCGGGTCTCGTTAACGAAAAAGGCGAAATAGTCGCAAGCGCGACCGTGCCTACCAGGGCTAAGAACGCTTCGGAAGAAATCGTCGGCGATATCGCCGGTCTCGTGAGCGGTCTGCTTGCCGACAACGGTCTTGCGCCCGACGAAATCGGCGGAGTGGGCATCGGGTCTCCCGGTTCCGTCAACGACGCCGCGGGTGAAGTGCGTTACAGTTGCAACATCAATTTCAGGCGCACTCCCGTCACGGCGATAATCAAGGAAAAACTCGGAATAAAGAACGTGAGAATAAGCAACGACGCCAACTGCGCCGCGCTCGGCGAAACGCTCTTCGGCGGAGGCAAGGGCGCGCGCAACAGTTTCACCGTCACCCTCGGTACGGGCGTGGGCACGGGCATAGTCTGCGACGGCAAACTGATTACCGGCAACGCCTCGGCGGGAGCGGAAGGCGGACACACCTGCATTTGTATGGGCGGCGAGATGTGCGGTTGCGGCAGCCGCGGCTGTTACGAAGCGTACGCTTCCGTTTCGGCACTCATCAGACAGACGGAAAGAGCGATGAAAGCGCACCCCGAAAGTCTTATGAACGAAATAGCGGCAGAGAAGGGGCTTGACGGAAAAACCGCGTTCATTGCTATGAAACGTGGCGATAAAGTGGCGAAAGAGGTTGTTGACACCTATATTTCTTATATCGGTACGGGGCTTGTGAACTTCGCCAACATATTCTGGCCCGAGGTGTTCATCGTGGGCGGCGCAATCTCCCGCGAGGGCGACACTCTCATAAAGCCTCTGCGCGAATACGTTCAGGCGAACGTGCACAGCGCCGGGTACAATCCGCCCATAGAGGTTGTCGCCGCCACTCTCGGCAACGACGCGGGCATAGTGGGAGCCGCCGCGCTCGTTATGAACGACTAGGCGTATCCTCCTCGCGGTGTTCCGCGGGGAAATCTGATGTTAATTTTTTCACATAGATTTTGCGGGGTTCCCTTTGCGGAGCCGCGTTTTCGCACCGATACGGGCGGCGGTTCGCTTGCCCGTGTTTTCGGTGTTTTGCCCGTCGGAAAACATACGGGTGCCTTTTTGCGGGCGCAGCAGCGGCGAGACATACGTCGGTTTTTCGGCGCGCCGCCGTTTACGCGCCGAACGCGGCATACGTTTTGCGCCGCGGAAAACCGTGGTGCGGATTGCGTTCGCGCAGTGAAAGAGAAATCGAATTTTTACGGCATATACGCAGGGTGTGAAGATGAAAAAACTTTACATTGATTACAATCCCTTTTTCGTTCGCGCCGCTATGACCGAAAACGGCGAACTGACCGAGTTCGGGGTGGAGAGAGTGGCGAGGCGCAGCAAGGTGGGCAATATCTACAAAGGCAAGGTCGAAAACGTCCTTGCGGGTATGCACGCCGCGTTCGTCAACATAGGTCTGCCGCGCAACGGTTTTCTTTACGTCGGTGACGGCGAAGGCGGTCAGCCCGTTCGCAAACTCTCTGCGGGCGACATTATTATGTGTCAGGTGGAGAAGGAAGAATTCAATCTCAAGGGCGCCCGTTTGACCACCGACGTTACCTTGCCGGGCAGTTACGTCGTGCTTATGCCGCGCGGCGGCGTTCACGGCGTTTCGCGCAAGATAGAGGACGCGGAACTGCGCGCGTCGCTCGAAGAACTGGTGTCGTCGGTATGTCCCGAAGATATGGGTTTCATAGTGCGTTCGGCTGCAAACGGCGCGGCGGAGAAAGACATCATCGACGAGGTGGAATACCTCGTGTCGCTGTGGCGGAGAGTGGAGCGCGATTATGCCGGTGCGCAAGCGGGTTCGGTCGTTTTCCGCGAGGCGCACCTTGTGGAAAGGCTGGTGCGAGACGGTTATTGCGACGGCGCGGACAGCGTTGTGGTCAACGATTCCGCCCTTGCGGATACGCTCAGAAGCCGTCTCAGGAGAGCGCGCGTTGAAGCGTACGACGGCGTGGAAAACATTTTCAGGCATTTCGGGCTGGACGCGCAGATTGACAAACTGTCGTACAGGCGCGTCGATATGGCGGGCGGTGCTTATCTCGTCATAGACCGTACGGAAGCGCTTACCGTAATCGACGTGAACACGGGAAGATATGTCGGAGTCAAAGACCTCGAGGACACCGTGTTCAGGACCAATATGCTGGCGGCGACGGAAATCGCGCGGCAACTGCGCGTGCGCAATATCAGCGGCATAGTAATCGTAGACTTTATAGATATGGCGGACGAAAATCACCGTGCCGAGGTTATGGAGACGTTGTGCGCCGAACTGCGAAAGGACAAACGCAAGACAACCGCCGTCGGAATGACGGGATTGGGGCTGGTGGAACTCACCAGAAAGCGCACAAGCCTGCCAGCGGACAGTTTTATGCTGGAGCCTTGCCGCGGCTGCAGCGGCGGTTACGTGGTGTCCAGGACGCACCTCGCAATCAAGTTGCGCGACGCAATGGTCGATTTCACGCTGGCGCACCGTTTCGAATCTATGATAGTCCGCGCGCATCCCGACGTTTGCGAAGAGGCGTTTTCCTCCCGTGTTATGGCAAGGGAACTTGCGGGCGTGTGGCGAGGCAGACGCGTTTATCTCATTCCCGACGCCGCAATGGAAAGACACGCGCACGTCATCGAAGGCAGCAACGACAAGGTGCTTACGCTGCCTGCCGAAGCGATGTTGCTTTGTTGAAATTCCCGCTTCCCGCGTGCGTGCTTGCATAAGAGGCGGCAATGTGGTATCATAACTGAGCATTGATTTCTCGCGGAGGATGCTCCCGAGGGGCAAAGGGTGGATTATGAAAGCGTGGCACATCGAGAACCTTAATCGGATTAAACTCGTCGAAAGTGTTCTGCCCAAAAAGGAAGGCGAAATCAAACTGAAGATGTCGAAGGTGGCAATATCTTCGACCGACCTTGCGTATTTCGCCGCGGACGGCGATTCCGAGAAGGATAATAAGGTGGTCGTGCCCGGACACTCCGCCGTGGCGTACGTTTCCAGCGACGACGGCGACAGCGGTCTCAAACTCGGCGCCCGTGTCGTGGTCAGTCCTTTCGTGCGTTACGAGGAGCACGGCGTGGGCAAGGTGAAGGTGCTCGGCGTCGACGTCGACGGACTTCTCAGCGACTTTGTGTCCGTGCCCGAAGACAATGTTTACGCGCTTCCCGACGGTATCCCCGACGACGAAGCGATTTTTGCGGAATATATCGCTCTTGGCAACAACGTCCTCAATTCCCTTGACGCCGACAAAGGCGATTTCGTGGTGATAGTCGGAGCCAGCACGCTCGGTCTTATCCTTTCGCAACTTGCGCTTTATTACCAGATGATACCCATTCTGGTGGACCTTGACGCCGAGAAACTGGCGCTTGCGGCTTCGTGGGGTGTGTATTATCTGCTTAATCCCACATACGACAATCTCGAACGTCGCGTGGAGGAAATCACCGGCGGCAGAATGGCGGAAGTTTCCGTCTATGTCGGCGACGGCGTTCCTTTCGATTGCGCCTTCCGTCTCGTCAAGGACAAAGGCGAGGTTGTGGTGGCGGGATACTCCGTGCGCTCGGGGCACAACATCGACGTCAGCGATATTCTCGCAAAACAACTGCGCGTGATAGGCGTGGCGGACGGCTACGGCGAAATGTCGTCGGCAATCAACCTGCTTGCAAACCGCATTATCAAGACCGAGGGGCTCATCAGCACGCGGATAGGTTTCGACGACGTTCCCGAGATGGTCGAGCAATGCGCCGAATACCCCTATCAGTATAACAAGATTCTCGTCACGCTCGACTGAGCACCTGTGCAGCGGGTGCCGCCGTGCGAAAGGTTCGCGAGTCAAAGGAAATCGCACCCCGCGGGGTGCGTTTTTGTTTTGCGTGGATACCGAAGCGGCAGGGACAGGCAGCGCCGTTCTTCGTTTTTAGGTACACGATTCGTGTTTTACCTCGGGAGCGCCCGTCAGTCCAGAAGCGAGTCGTAAATGAGGGAATAAACTCCCGCCGCTTTGTCCACCCAGTTTTTGTAGATGTACTTGGCGTGCTGACGGTTGCCCACGACAAGTTTGACTTCCATAAGCGTGGAAATGTCGTTGTTGATTTTCATTATGACCGTATAGGTGCCGTCGGCGTTCTTGGAGTAGTCGCAGAAATAGGACTGTTTTTTCTTGAAGCGCATTCTGTTTTCGCGGGCGTACGTGTTGACGTCGTCGCGCACCGACGAAGGTATGCGGGTGAAGAAGAGCGCCAGACACCCTACGCCGTCCTGCGTTATGCTTATGCAGTCGCTTTTGGGCACGCGGTAAAGAAGATTGGTGTCCACCAGTTCCGAGAGATACTGCTTGCAATCCATATAGGACAGCCAGTTGTTTTCCGAAGAGCAAATCTCAAGCAGGGTGGCTTCCGAAAGAGGAATTGCCATCCTGTCGAATACGAACAGAATTATCAGTTTCTGTACTTTGCTGTCCAATGTCGACAGCCCTTCGCGTTCGTAATCCACTCTCAGTTCTCCCTGTCCGTCGCGACGGCAATCCGAATCCGTGCGTACTGTCGGACGTCAATGAGTTTGCGTTTCTCGGGAAGTAGAATTCTATCATTACGGGGGCAACATTTCAATACTTTGGCGGAATTTTTTTGCGGGTCGCAACTTGTAGTATTCCCGCCTGTTTCGTGCCACAAAAGCGACGAAGCAGGCGCGGACGGGGACAATGGTGCGCGTAAAACCACACGGAGTGCGCGGACGGGCGACGCACCGTCGCGTTCGCGCGCTCGCCGTCGTGCTTGCGTGCCCTCGCCGCGGGGCGCCGCCGCCGGTCTGCGCGTGTGCCCGGACGCAAAAAAAACACACCCTCCGCGTCGACGGGGGGTGTGTTCATAGCGGTTTGCCTGATTTTTTAAATTAACTTTAATTACACGTGTTCGGCGCGGTCATTTTGCGAGCATACTGTCGAGACAGTTGACAAAGAATTGCGTGGCGCGTTCCAACTGGTCGACGTGCAGGCGTTCGTTGATTCCGTGTATGCGCGACTGGTCGTCCAGCGAATTGATGAACGGACCGAAACGGAACACGTTGTCCGTCAGCGGGTTGTAGAAACGCGCGTCCGAAGCCGCTATGAACATATACGGCGCGACCACTATGTCGTCGAAAGTGCGCGTGATGGTGTCGGCAAGCCTGTTGTACGCCGTGCAATGCACGTCCGCTTCCGCAGAGGGGTTGGAATAGGACAAAAGATTGACCGAAACGTCTTTGCCAAGCAGTTTTTCGAGATAGGCTTTGACGTCGTCCGCGGTTTCTCCCGTAATCATACGGTAATTGATGTTTGCCTTGACCTCTTTGGGAATGACGTTTCGCGCGTCGCTTCCCCACAGCATAGTCGGGGCAAACGTCGAGCGCACGAGAGCGTTGGTCATAGGAGCCGCTTTTGTGAATATCCACTTTACGACGGGGGAAAACACGTCGCGGTTTGTAAGCACGAATTTGAACACGCCCGTACAGTAAGGCGAAAGGGCTTTGAAAGTCTCTTTCGTCATATTGGTCCAACGTGTTTTCATCGGGTGGGATTCGACTTTGACTATCGCCTCGGAGAGGACGCCGACCGCCGTCGGAGGTTTGGGATTGGAGGCGTGTCCGCCTGCCTTGTTCACCACCAGTTCGAGGTCGCCGTTGCCCTTCTCGCACGCGCCTATAAGCGCGACGGTGTGCGGTACGCCGAGCAGTTTGCCGTCAAGCACCGTGCCACCCTCGTCAATCACGAACTCCATTTCCACGCCTTTTTCCTTGAGGTGTCTGACTATGTTGGCGGCGCCGGAAGTGGAATTGCCGGGTTCCTCGTCGTGACCGAAGCACAGATACAGGTCGCGGTCGAAAACCTTGCCTGCTGCAAGATGATACTCCACGGCTTCGAGCAGCGCAATCATATGCGACTTCATATCCTGCGCCCCTCTGCCGTAGATGTATCCGTCATCGGTGAGAACTCCCGAGAAAGGGTCGTATTCCCAGCCGTCCTTGGGTGCGGGGACGACGTCGATGTGACTGAGGTAGCAGCCGCCCTTGAGAGTCGGGTCGGAGCCCTTAAGATGATATATGATGCTGTAACCCGCGATAATGGTTCGCTCGGCTTTGGCGTGCAGAAGCGGGTACGTCTCGGCAAGCCAGTCGCGGTAATCGAGGAACGGCTGTTCGTTGTCGACGTATTCTTCCACCATAGACACGGTGGGAATGCGGATTGCTTCCTGCAGGTGTCGCACGGCTGCCGCCTTATCGATGACGGGAAGTTCGTCGGCTTTTCCCGGGAGTTTCTTCGGCTTGTTCAGCGCGGTGCGAATTCCCAGCGCAAAAAAGAACAGCACTACGGCGGCGGCGATTGCGATTCCGACTATTGCTCCGATACTCATATTCGTATCCCCTTTGTTCGGTTTGAGTTAAACAAATTATACCGCCTGCGGGCGCATATTTCAAGAGGGAGGGCGCAAGCGCCGTGGTTAAAAGCGATACGCTCTCCCGAGAGGAAGTGGGGGACAAAAAGTCTCGCAAATTGCAGTTTTCCCTGTAAAAAGGCATTATTTTGCATTATCAGTTATTGCGGTGCCGAAATAAGGCAAAAATGCAACAACGGAGCGGGGGCGGTCGGCAGAGCGGGGTTCGGCGTCTGTTTCGAGCGAAATCGACCGATAAGGCGATAAATAGGGACGATGAGAGAAAAAAGCCTTTATACGGCTGAAACGGCTCAAATAGTGGGCGCAATATGTGAAATGCTGTTATTGCGCGCAACATCGACGGGAAACTCGCTGTTGCCTGTGAATAGCCGCTTTTTGATAAAATGCGGCGGATTTTTACGTGGAGAAAGAAAATGCTCCGCAATTTTCCGACGGGGCGCTTTTTGCCGTTTGCCACCGCAAAACCATTCTCGTTTTCTTTACATTTTAGAAATGAGTACTCTCGAAAAATTTGATTTTGAGAGAGGTTTTATAAAAAGCGCATTTTTTTAGAGTACTATTTGACAATTTTCTTCGATTGAGCGGCGTGGCGAGGGTTTGTTGCGGGCGTGCAGGGTATTGCTCGGTTCGGCATCTGTCGAGCATTGCGTTAGTCTCCTGTGTGTCTTGCGGGGCAATTTTCGGCGCAATATTTGAGAAATGTATAATTGTTGGGGCAGTTGAGCGGCGCGTTTGCCGCGGTTTGTCGTACGACCGTCTGCGGGGTGCGGAGAATGTTTGTTTGCGTAGGCGTACGACGCTGTGAGCGGACGGGTGGGTGTGCCGTGACGGGATTGTTGTCGATGTCTCATATATTGCTGTCGGGTTTGACTGCTAGAAAACGTTGTCCGACGGCGTGCGCGTTTGATTGACGTTATTTTCGTCGAGCGTATGCGGGCTTTATCGGAGTGGGCGCGAGGGCGCATCGGCACAAAGTCGGGGTGATGGGGCGGGCGGTTGGGTGCGGGGTTGGGTGCGGGTTTGGCGCGGGCGGGAGCGACGGGCGGACGGCAGGGCGGCGCGCATTGCTAACTGGGAGAAAATTTTGGGTGGGCGGGGCGGCGTGAAATTAGGTTGACACCTTGCGGGGTGTGGTTGTAATATTTTAAGGAAGCGCGTATGCGCGCCCGTAGCGCCCGTACGTACGGGAGCGCGCGCACCGAAAACGCAACAACATTTTGACGACTTGTCGTCGGTCGGGTGCCGACGGCGCGTCGCTCGGAGGTAATATGAAGTTTCAAAGCAAAGGAGTTCAGCAGTTTGTCGAAGAAAGCGTTGCTCTTTGCACGCCCGACAAAGTCGTGCTCATCGACGGCAGCGAGGAACAACTCGAGGCTCTCCGTGCCGAAGCGGTTTCTACCGGCGAGATGATTAAACTCAATCAGGATTTGCTCCCCGGTTGCTATCTGCATCGTACCGCGGTCAACGACGTGGCTCGCGTTGAAGGACGCACTTTCATCTGCACCGAGAAAAAGGAAGACGCCGGTCCCACCAATAACTGGATGCAGAAAGACGAAGCCTACAAGATGCTCAAGGAAATCTACAAGGGCGCAATGAAGGGCAGGACGATGTACGTCATTCCTTATTCTATGGGCGCCGTGGGTTCTCCTTTCTCCAAAATCGGTATCGAACTCACCGACAGCATTTACGTCGTGCTCAATATGGTCATTATGACCCGCGTCGGACAGAACGTTCTCGACACTCTCGGCGACAGCGACGATTTCGTGCGCGGTCTCCACGCAAAAGCCGACATCGACGAAGAAAAGCGTTACATCTGCCAGTTCCCCGAGGACAACACCATTATGTCCGTCAACAGCGGTTACGGCGGAAACGTTCTGCTCGGCAAGAAGTGCTTTGCGCTCCGTATTGCTTCCTATCTCGGACGTCAGGAAGGCTGGCTTGCAGAACATATGCTTATTCTCGGACTCGAGAAGCCCAACGGCGAGACCAAGTATATCGCGGCGGCGTTCCCGTCTGCCTGCGGCAAAACCAACCTCGCAATGCTCATTCCGCCCGAGGAATTCGCAAAGAAAGGATATAAAGTTCACACCGTCGGCGACGATATCGCCTGGATAAGAGTGGGCGCGGACGGCAGAATGTACGCCATCAACCCCGAAAACGGTTTCTTCGGCGTCGCTCCCGGCACCAACGCGAAGTCCAACCCCAACGCGCTGGCTTCCACCCGCAAGAACACCATCTTCACCAACGTGGTGCTCAACACCGACAACAACACCGTGTGGTGGGAAGGCCTCGACAAGAATCCTCCCGAACACGCAATCGACTGGAAGGGCAATCCGTGGACTGCGGAAGACAGGGCGAACGGCGTCAAGGGCGCTCACCCCAATTCCCGTTTCACCGCTCCCGCCAAGAACTGCCCCTGCATTTCCGACAGGTTCGAAGACCCCCAGGGCGTCCCGCTCGACGCAATCATCTTTGGCGGCCGTCGCGCGAAGACCGCTCCGTTGGTTTATGAGGCGAGAGACTGGAATCACGGCGTATTCGTCGGCTCCATAATGGCGTCCGAGACCACCGCGGCCGCAAGCGGTGCGGTCGGTGTGGTGCGTCGTGACCCGATGGCAATGCTGCCTTTCTGCGGCTACAATATGGGCGACTATTTCGCGCATTGGATTGAGATGGGCGACAAGGTCACCAAGAAGCCCAAGTTCTTCAACGTCAACTGGTTCCGCACCGACGAAGAAGGTCACTTCCTGTGGCCGGGATTCGGCGACAATATGCGCGTGCTCGACTGGATTATCCGTCGCACCGAAGGCACCGCGGACGCGGTTGAGACCCCCATCGGTTACGTTCCCAACCCCGAGGATATCAACCTCGAAGGTCTGGATATGACCAAAGAGGACATCGCCAATCTGCTCACCGTCGACAAGACCCTCTGGAAAGAGGACGCGGAAAATATTGAAGGCTTCTACGCCAAACTCGGCGACAAACTG